>NZ_JBSGGG010000013.1:142516-267389 GCF_053603795.1 Nocardia sp. NPDC004123 | reverse complement strand
GGAACAAGATCATGGGCGGTAATCTCGCCAAGTCCCTGCAGGGCGATGTCGAGGCGCTGGTCGCGGCCGCCGAGGCGGTGCTGGTATGAGCACCAGGTACTGGCTCGCGGTCGTCTCCCGCGATCATGTCCGCCGGGGTGTGGAACTCGGCTTCGCGCAGGCCAATCACGGCAAGCGCGCGGCCGTGGAACGCATGAAGGCCGGGGACGGACTGGTCTACTACTCGCCCCGCACCGGCATGCGCGAGGGCGAACCGATCAAATCCTTCACCGCCATCGGCACCGTCGCCGATGGCCCGGCCTGGCAGGTCGAGGAACAGGGCGGCTGCTTCCGCCCCTGGCGGCGCGCGGTCGACTACGACCGCGCGGCCCGCGAGGTCCCCATCGACGACCTGCGCACCGAGCTCGACCTGACCAGCGTCCCCAACTGGGGGATCGTGCTGCGCCGCGGCCTGGTCGAGCTCACCGCCCACGATTTCGACCGCATCTCCCGCGCTATGGTCGGGCAGTGATGGCGAATGACGGATTGCGCACCGAATTCGAGCACGCCGACGAAAGCCCCGGTCTCTTGCTCTGGCAGGTGACCAACCGCTGGCAGGCCGCGCAACGCGCGGCACTGGCCCCCTTCGACCTGACTCACGTCCAATTCGTCCTGCTCGCCTCCCTGACCTGGCTCACCAGCCGGTCGGGCGGCGACCCCGTCACCCAGCGCGACCTCGCCGACCACGCCGCCACCGACCCCATGATGACCTCCCAGGTGCTGCGCACCCTGGAACAGAAGGGCCTGCTGGAACGGCGCGATCACCCCACCGACCGCCGCGCCAAATCTCTCGTTCCCACCGAATCCGGTGCGGCCCTGGTCAATCGGGCGATCGGCGCCGTCGAAACCTGCGACCGCGACTTCTTCGCCCCCCTCGGCGACCACACCCCCCGCTTCACCGCGGCATTACGCCAACTCCGCGACCGCGGCTAGTCCAGGTCTCCCACAGCAGCGGCCACAGCACCTGCGCCGCCACCGCGCAGACCAGGGGCAGGGCCGTCAGATGTGCGGCGAACAGGCCGAGGAGCACGGCGAGCAGCGTGCAGGGCAGCGGCCAGACCAGGGTCCACCGCCAACCCGCGCCACTGCGCACGCCGCTCAGGCCCACGACCGCGAAATAGCATGCGGCACCGCCGCACAACGCCCAGCCGGCACCGGTGCTCAGATGTCCGTGGGGGTGATCCATCGCCAGACCCAGGCCGGCGGCGAGGGTGGCCAGGCCGCCCGTGATGCCGCAGTGCGTGAGCATGATGCGCTGCCACGGTTCGTCGGCCGCGGCGACCGACTCGGTCATCAGGCGCGGCACGAAACCGAACAGGAGGGTCAACGCCCACAGCCCGGCCAGGATCACGAATGCGGCGAAGGCCAGGCCCAGCACGGCGGCGGTCCACAGTTGTCCGCCCAGCGCGGCGATGATGCCGATGACACCCTCGCCGAGCACGATGATCACGAACAGCCCGAGCCGCTCACCCAGGTGCGCCGGATCCGCGTGCACCGCTTCCATTTTCGTCACTCGATCGGGATCGAAGCGCGGGTTGCGCTCGGCCCGCTGCAATCGGGCGCGCAGCCGCTTGCGCACCTCGGCCAGCATCTGCTCGCCGCTGACCGCGAACATGATCCACAGATCCAGCGCCAGGCCCGCGGCCCACAGCCAGTACTTCGCCGGTTCACTCACCCACAGCGAGATGATCCACGGGTACACGCCGATGGTGAGCTGCACCGTGGGCCAGTCGACCACGATCTTGCCGCGACCCCACAGATGTTCGGATCCGAGCCGCACCAGTACGTAGACCGCCGCGAAGGTGGTGGCGTGCCGGTCGGGAATGCCGGGGACGGCCGCGGCCATCAGCCCCAGGCCCAGCATGGCCGACAGCATCAGTACCACCCGCGCCTGGTCCCGAGCGATATTGCCGTACAGCGTGATGCACGCCCAGACCATCCAGAACGCCAGGTAGAGCACCACGTACAACCCGAAGTCGCCGAGTGACGGACCGCGATGCAGCAGGTGCGTCAGCTGGCCGATCCCGGCGACCGCCACCAGGTCGAAGAACAATTCCATCCAACTCGCATGACGTTCGTGCGTCTCATGCGTCTCCCGCGTCTCATCGACCACGTCCGCACGCTAACCGGACGTTTTCTCAACCGTCCAGTTTCCGTGCCGCCGCGCGGAGGGCCACCACGCCTGTCGGAGGGCACTGTCATGATGGAGCGCGTGACTGCCGCGACCACCCAGGCCCAGCTCCGGCTCGACGAACTCGATGCCGAGCAGGCCGCGGCCGTGCGCGCACCCCGGGGACCGGTCTGCGTGCTGGCGGGCGCGGGTACCGGCAAGACGCGCACCATCACCCATCGCATCGCGCACCTGGTCTCGGCCGGGCATGTGCGTGCCGACCAGGTGCTGTCGGTGACCTTCACCGCCCGTGCGGCGGGGGAGCTGCGGAATCGGCTGCGGGCCCTGGGTTTGAGCGGTGAGGCCGGGCAGGTGCAGGCGCGGACCTTCCACGCCGCGACGCTGCGGCAGCTCAAATACTTCTGGCCGCAGGTAGTCGGCGAGGTGCCGTGGCGGCTGATCGACGGCAAGTTCCCCATCGTGGCCCAGGCCGCCGGCCGGGCCGGGCTGCCCACCGACACCGACAGCCTGCGCGACCTGATCGGCGAGATCGAATGGGCCAAGGGCTCGCTCGTCGCGCCCGAGGACTATGCGGGCGAGGCGGCCCGCCGCCACCGCGATGTGCCCTACGAGGCGAAGAAGGTCTCGGCGGTCTACACCTATTACGAGGCCCTGAAGAACACCCCCGACGGATTGCTGCTCGATTTCGACGATCTGCTGCTGCACACCGCGGCCGCGCTCGAGGACTATTCGTCGGTGGCCGAGGAGTTCCGCGGCCGCTACCGGTGTTTCGTGGTGGACGAGTACCAGGACGTCACCCCGCTGCAGCAGCGGGTGCTCGACGCCTGGCTCGGCGATCGCGACGACCTGACCGTGGTCGGCGATGCCAACCAGACCATCTACTCCTTCACCGGGGCCAGCCCGGCCCATCTGCTCGACTTCTCCCGCCGCTTCCCCGACGCCACCGTGGTCCGCCTGGAACGCGACTACCGCTCCACCCCGCAGGTGGTGTCGCTGGCCAACCGGGTGATCGGTGCGGCCCGCGGCCGCATCGCGGGTACCCGGCTGCAGCTCATCGGCCAGCGCGCCGACGGCCCGGAACCGACCTTCGCCGAATTCGACGACGAGCCCGCCGAGGCCGCCGCCGTCGCCAGGGCGGTCGCCAAACTGCTCGGAAGCGGTATTCCCGCAGCGGAAATCGCGATCCTCTACCGCATCAACGCGCAATCGGAGGTCTACGAGCAGGCGCTGACCGAGGCGGGCATCCCGTATCAGGTACGCGGCGGCGAGGGCTTCTTCCACCGGCCCGAGGTGCGGCAGGCGGTGTCGGCGCTGCGCACGGCCGCCAACCGCGACGACCTGCCCGATGCCCGCGGCGAGCAGCTGGTCACCCTGGTGCGCGCGGCGCTGGCCCAGGTCGGGCTCACCAAGGAGGAGCCGGTCGGCGCCCAGGCCCGCGAACGCTGGTCCTCGCTGATGGCGCTGGTCCAGCTCACCGAGGAACTCGCCGAACAGGATCCGGACCTGGAACTGACCGGCCTGCTGCGCGAGCTGGCCGCCCGCGCCGAGGCCCGGCACCCACCGACCGTGCAGGGCATCACCCTGGCCTCGCTGCACGCTGCCAAGGGTCTGGAGTGGGACGCCGTCTTCCTGGTCGGCCTGGCCGACGGCACCCTGCCCATCCAGCACGTACTCGGCCCGGACGCAACGGTTTCCGACGAGGCCGCCCTCGAGGAGGAACGCCGCCTGCTCTACGTCGGCGTCACCCGCGCGCGGGAACATCTCCAATTGTCCTGGGCCCTGGCCCGTTCCGCGGGCGGCCGCAAGGTGCGCCGCCGTTCCCGCTTCCTCATCGGCCTGGTCCCCGACGACTCGCCGGCCTCGCGCATCGCCGCCCACACCACCGAGCGCCGCAACGGTCCCAAGCGCGTCCACCCGACCTGCCGCATTTGCGGTCGGCCGCTGCTGAATACGCAGGCCACCATGCTCGGCCGCTGCTCCCGCTGCCCCGCCGACATCGACCCGGAACTGCTCGAGGCACTGAAGGAATGGCGGCGCGAGAAGGCCGAGGAGCTGTCACTGCCACATTTTGTGGTGTTCAGCGATACGACCCTGACCGCCATCGCCGAACAGCGCCCGGCCGACGACCGAGCCCTGGTGGCGATTCCCGGCATCGGGGCCAAGAAACTGCAGGCATACGGTGCGGATGTCCTCGCGATCGTCCGATCGCGGCTACGGGACTCTTCCTAGTCCGTGCGAAGAATGTGCGCAAGCCCCTAAAACCGCAGGTCAAAAATAGGTTGTGCGCATCCGTATAGATACCTAGTGTGGTTCTCACGCACCGGGGAAGAACCCGCGTGTTCCAAGCACTGATCGCTACGAGTGAAGGAGGGAGGCAGACCGATGAACAACATTTCGAGCTTCGTTTCGACCGGCAGCATCGCCGGCCGTCCGGCGACGGCATGCGTCATGTCCGTCGTGTCCGTCTCCCGGGGGATCCTCGCGCCCAAGGGGATTCGTATGTCCGGCGTGAATGGCGATCTTGGTCTTCAGGTCTTTGCAAGCAAAGCCCAAGCGGATCAGCAGATCGTGATCAAGCAGGACAAGCCCAAGGGTGACTGGCACCCGGCTGCCGTGTACGCGGCCGTCGAAACCCTCGCAGTCGCAACCGGAACCGAGCGTCCGGTGCATCTGCTGGCAGCCCGTCCCCGCACTACCGACCCAGCGACCGTGATCAGGAGTCGACACCGAAGTCGACTCAGGTAGGGAATCACTCCCAGACCTCCTGGCCACGGATCGCGAACCCCGCGAAACCGTGGCCAAAGTTTTATCGGCCCTGCAGCCACCGGCACCGGTTTCGCGAAACACCGAACGACCGATGCACGAGCTGAAGGAGCCCGACGTGTCCACCACGGTCATCCGTGAACGAGTGACATGCCGCAACACCGTGGCCAACACGACGACCCGCACCCGCCGGGGAGTCACCATCACCCTGCCCTGCCGAGTCGGCAACCCGGACCTTTGGTTCGCCGAGGCCCCCGCCCAGCTGGAAGAGGCGAAGGCGCTGTGCGCGTCCTGCCCGATCCGCCAGGGCTGCCTGTCGGCCGCACTGGATCGCGGTGAGCCCTGGGGCGTCTGGGGCGGTGAGATCTTCGACCAGGGTGTCGTGATCGCCCGCAAGCGCCCGCGTGGCCGCCCGCGCAAGGTCGCGGTGGCATGATCGCCCCGGCTTCCGGGGGAGTAGAACGCATACGACCCGCTTACCAGACGGTAGGCGGGTCGTTTTGCGTCGCAGGGGAATTCAGCTAGCGGCGCGGAGGGTCTCGACGTAGCCGGGGACCCAATCGTTCATGAGCTTCATGAAGGGGATTTCGGCGTCGAGCTGGGCGCAGATCCCTACCGACCCGCCGAGGACTCGGAAGATCATCACGTGTTCCGCCGGGAGTTGCAGGGAGCGAGCGGTTTTCATCATGTCGGCGTTGGAGATGTCGGTGGCCTTGCCCGCCACGCGCTGCATCCACCGGCGGGTGAAGTGGAAGGTTTCGGTTTTGATGGGGTCGGTGAAGGGTCGCAGGTAGTCCTGGATCTCCTGGATGCTGACGGTCTTGCCCGGGATGACCCAGCCGTTGTCGTGCAGCAGCGCCGTCAGTTCGTCGTAACGCTGCTGGACCTCGAGCGCCACCATCTGGCCCAGGATCTTGGGGAAGCCATTGGGCAGGGGAGCGCAGGCGCCGTAGTCGATGACCGCGAGGCGGCCGTCCTCGAGCACCATGAAGTTGCCCGGATGCGGATCGGCGTGCAGCAGGCCCGCGATCGACGGTGAGCTGAAATGAAATTCGCCCATCAGCGAGGCCGTCCGATTGCGCAGGTCGACCGTGCCGTCCGGGTCCGCCATGCCGCGCTGAATGATCTTCGAGACCGGGGTGGCATTGTCCAGCCACTCGGTGACGATCACCTTCGGTGCGCTGGCCACCACCTTCGGCACCAGGAAGCGCGGGTGCCCCTCGTAGGCCCGGGCGAACTGGCGCTGATGCCCGCCCTCGATCCGGTAGTCCAGCTCCTCCTCGGTGCGCTCACTGATCTCGGCGAGGATCGGCTTGATGTCGGCGCCCGGAATGAGCGCGCTCATCATGCCCGCCATCCGGTTGAGCGTCTTGAGATCGGCGCGCAGCGCCTCGTCGGCGCCCGGGTACTGCACCTTCACCGCGACCACCCGGCCGTCGGACCAGATCGCCTTGTGCACCTGGCCGATGCTGGCCGAGGCGGTGGGCGCGTCGTCGAATTCCCGGAATCGTTGCCGCCAGCCGGTTCCCAGCTGCTGGTCCAGCTGCCGATGCACGGCCGCGGCCGGCATGGGCGGCGCGGCGGCCTGCAGCTTGGTGAGCGCCTCGCGATAGTGCTCGCCGAACTCCTCCGGGACGGCGGCCTCCATCACCGACAGCGCCTGACCGAACTTCATGGCGCCGCCCTTGAGCTCACCGAGCACGGCGAAGAGCTGTTCGGCGGCCTTCTGATTCAGCTCGGCGTTGATCTCCTGTTTGTCTCCCCCGGCAAGTTTGCGGCCGAAACCCACGGCCGCCCGCCCTGCGATGCCCAGTGGAATCTTGGCCAGCTTGGCATTGCGGGAAGAGCGCTTGCTCACAATCTCTGACACGTTCCCATCATGCCGATGTCCCAGACGGTCCGCCATGGGATTGGGGTGTTCTTCCGGGTTAGCGGCGATAGTGGTTTCCATCACACCACCGCGCTTTCACGGCAACCGCAGCTCGGATGGACGGGCCACGGACGCCGATCCAGGTGCGGAATCTCCGGATCCCATTCGAGCGTGGCATGCAGCGTGGCCGGCGGGTGCTCCGCCCGGCCGAAGGACACGGTCTCGATCTCCTGCAGCGCCAGGGCCGCGGTCACGGCCACCCCCGCCGGGGACGCGTACCCGACCCGCCCCAGCAACTGCGCCGCCAGTTGCGGCCACGCCGGTTCGGACTCGGCGCGATACAGGTCCGCGCAACGCAGACAACCGGTTTCGCCCGGCAGCACCAGCGGGCCGACGATCCCGCGCCCATCGCGGATGCGGACCTGCAGATGGGGAATGCGGCGGCGCATGAGCGCGGCCACCAGGGCCGGATCCGGGACCAGGGTGTCGGACAGCACGAGCAGATCCGGCCGATCCGCCTCGAGGCTCTCGATGCCCGGCTCTCCGTAGCGCGCGTGGGAGTGCTTGGCCCGCAGGCCGATTCGGCGCAGGCCGTCCAGCAGTGCGTCCGCCAGCGGCCCGCGGCCATGGACCCGCACCTTCCGCAATCGTGCGCGCGGCCCATCCGCGGCCAGCAGCTCCGCGGCCGCCATCTGCTCGAGCAGCGACTGCGCGATATCGGTCCCGAATCCCAATTCCCGGGCCTGCCAGAGAATCTCGGCCTGGGTGCGGGACCCGTCCAGTAGCCGCAGCAACGCGGGCACCGCCTCGATCGGCCCCGGCGGTTGCAGGATGACCGCGTGCTCGGGATCCCAGCCGAGCTGGACCGCACCATTCGGGCGCACCAGCACGGTGATTCGGGGATGGAGCATCGGTCCACGGGTCGGCAGCACAGTCGTCATGCCATCAGCGTGCATGCTCCCGGAAACGCCGAAACCCGCGAAAACGCTTGTTCATCAGCGCTTTCACGGGTTATCCACAACTCGGGTCGGGGCCTTGCGGCCATCCACAGGTCAGGCGGTGGCATCGCCCTCGGGCTTGTCGCCGGTGGCATCCTCGCCCTTGCCTTCCTTTTCGGCGCGCTCCCGCGCCTCCGTCTCGGCCAGCTGCGCCAGCGGATCGTCGAACACCGCCGCGCCGCCGCCCAGCACCGAATCGATGAAGCCCGCCGGGGCGTCCAGGTCGGAGGAGTCGGGCAGCAGGTCCGGGTGCGCCCACACGCCGTCGCGCTTCTCCAGCCCGGCGTCGGTGGTCAGCCGCCGCCACAGCGCCGCGGCCTCGCGCACCTTGCGCGGCCGCAACTCCAGACCGACGAGCGTCGCGAAGGTCTGCTCGGCCGGCCCGCCGGTGGCGCGACGACGGCGCAGCGTCTCGGCCAGCGCGCCCGCACCGGGCAGCCGATCGCTCACGGCGTCGGTGACCACGGTCTCCACCCAGCCCTCGATGAGCGCCAGCAGCGTCTCCAGCCGCTCCAGCGCGGCCTTCTGCTCGGGGGTGGTCTGCGGTTCGAACGTGCCCTGCGACAGCAGCTCTTCCAGCTTCGACGGATCCTGCGCCAGTGCCATGGGATCCAGGTTCTGGGCGGCCTGCTCGATGGCCGAGAAGTCCATCTTGATGCCGCGCGCGTAGTCCTCGACCGCGCCCAGCACCTGCTGACGCAGCCACGGCACGTGCGCGAACAGCCGCTGGTGCGCGGTTTCGCGGGCGGCCAGGTAGACCAGGATCTCGCTCTCCGGCTGCTCGAGCCCGGCGCTGAATTCCGAGATGGCCGCGGGCAGCAGCGCCGCGGTGCCGTCGGGACCCAGCGGCAGGCCGATGTCGGTGGAGGTCAGCACCTCCTTGGCGAGCTGGCCCAGGGCCTGGCCCAGCTGCGAACCGAATGCGAGTCCGCCCATTTGGCCGAGCATTCCGAACATCGGCGCTGCGAATTCCCTGGCCTCGGCCGGGAGTGTGGCGGTCCACATGCCGGAAACCTGTTCGGCCACCGGATCACACAGCCGCTTCCAGGTGGGCAGCGTCTCCTCGATCCAGTCGTTGGCGGTCCACGCGACGGTCTTGGTCGCGCCGGCGGGGAAGGTGGTGGCGGCGTCGAGCCACAGCTCCGCCAGGTGCGCCGCGTCGGCGACCGCGCTCTGCGCGCCGGACGAGACGGGCGGGACACTGGACCCGAGCTGCTGGCGGGCCAGCCGCTTGGCGATGTCGTAATTGACCGGACCGGTCTGTGCGCCCGGCTGTCCCATGCTCGAGAACATGGCACCCAGCTGCGTCAGCATCTGACCGAGTTGCGAGGGATCGAATCCGCCGCCGCCCGGACCGCCCATGGCGAATCCGAACGGGTTGTTCGCACCAGAATCGCTGGACTGGTCCCCGGGCTTGCGCTCCGGATCGTCGTCGCGATTCGAGAATCCGAACGGAAAATCACTCATACCCACTACGGTACTGGAGCCGCGGACCACGCGAACCGCCGAGCGGAGCGCGGCAATGGCCTCGATGACCAGTACCCTTGGCCGCGTGAACCGTCGGATATTCACCCTGCTCGCCGCTCTGGTCCCGATTCTGGCGCTGGGCATACTTGGCAGTGTCGTCACCGTTCCGTTCGTGGCGCTCGGACCAGGGCCGACCTTCAATACGCTGGGCGAAGTCGACGGAAAACAGGTGGTCGACGTGCAGGGCGCGCCGGTGAAACCGGTGTCCGGCAATCTCAATATGACGACCGTCTCCGTTCGCGATCGGCTGAATATTTTCGAGGCGATCGGCTTGTGGATCGACGGCCAGCACGGTTTGGTGCCGCGCGCGGAGGTCTATCCGCCGGGACAGTCGCGTGATGATGTCGACAAATCCAATCAGCAGCAGTTCAAGGATTCCGAGGACTCCGCGGAATTGGCGGCCCTCAACTATCTGAAGCTGCCGACCGCGGTGCAGCTGGCGAATGTCGCCGACGACGGTCCGGCCAAGGACGTTCTGAAGAAGGGCGACGAGATCGTCAGTATCGACGGTAAGCCGATCGCCACCACCAAAGACGTTGTGACCGCGGTCTCCTCGGCCAAGCCCGGCACCACCATCCCGGTGGTGGTCCGCCGCGACGGCGTCGAGCAGACCGCCGAGATCACCCTGGGCGCGCGCCCAGACGATTCCGGCAAGGGCTACCTCGGCATCACTCCCGACGAGGTCAACAAGGGCCCGATCAAGGTCGACTTCAACCTCGGCGAGATCGGCGGCCCGTCGGCGGGGCTGATGTTCACCCTGGCCCTCGTCGACAAGCTCACCACCGGTGACCTGTCCGGCGGCAAGTTCGTCGCGGGCACCGGCACCATCGACCCCGACGGCAAGGTCGGCCCGATCGGCGGCATCCAGTACAAGATGATCGCCGCCCGCGAAGCCGGTGCCGAAACCTTCATGGTCCCCGCCGCCAATTGCAACGAGGCCGCTCAGCGCACGCCCGCGGGCCTGCGCCTGGTCAAGGTCGAAAACCTGTCCGGCGCAGTCCAATCGCTCGAGGACATCAACGCGGGCAAGGAAGTCACCAGCTGCGGCTGACCTCGTTCAGAAGTCGTCGGGATCGTTCTCCAGCGTGTGGCGCAGGGCTTCGACCAGATTCGGGGCGAGGTTCGGGGCGGTGCGCAGATCGAGGTCGCCGAAAGGATCCTCGTTCTCCTCGCTGGGCCGGACCTGCAGCAGCGACAGCGAGGTGCCGTCGCGCAGGACACCGACGAACAGGCGGGCGTCGCGGCGCTCGGCGTGGGTCATGGCCGCGCGGCGGGCGGCCTGGTCGGCGGCGTCGCGGTCGGCGAGCAGGGGAGCGATGGCATCGTCGAGGGTCTGCTCGGCGGCCGGCGGCAGCACCACGATCTGCTGTACCAGTACACAGCCCTCGACCGACGGCGGCCAGCTGGTGGTGGCGAGGAATTCGTCGAGCGCCATGGCGTCGGCCTCGCCCGCGATGTCCTCGGGGAAGGGTTCCTGCGCAATGGGAGTCAGGGCGTTCTGCTCGTCCAGCTGATCGAGCAGCGCGGGTTCGGCGGCGGCCAGGTCCGCGGTCGGTACCAGGGCGAACATCTGCGGCGGGCGGTCCCAGCCTTCGCCGTCGACATATTCCGCGACTTCCCGGATACACCGGTACAGGGCCGAGGCCGCCCACTGCTCAGGATTCACCCGGCAATCCTCGCATCCCGCTCATGTCCGGCCCACGCGGCAGGTGTTCGGCCGCGCGGCGGGCGTTTTACGTAGAGTGGGGCGCGAACGGTCCCCTGGGACCAACTCGCATCATCGGACTGCGACGCTGCGTGCCGGTATCCCGGCCCGGGCGTCGCCGGACCTGGGAGAGTGGCATCGTGGGCATGCGCCCCCCGACCGGCTTACCTTCGCTGTCGCGACGCAGCCGCATTCTGCTCGTCACGGCGCTGGTGCTGGCCGCACTGTTACTGGTCGGGCCCCGGCTCACCGACGCCTACACCAACTGGTTGTGGTTCGGGGAGGTGGGATTCCGCAACGTCTACACCACCGTGCTGTTCACCCGGATCCTGTTGTTCCTGGTGGTCGCGGTGGTCGTGGCCGTCATCATCTGGCTGGCGCTGCTGCTGGCGTACCGGTCGCGTCCGGTGTTCGTGCCGGCGAACGGACCCGGCGATCCGATCGCCCGCTACCGGACGACGGTGATGAGCCGGCTGCGTCTGTTCGGTATCGGCATCCCGGTGCTCATCGGCGTGCTGTCGGGTCTGGTTGCGCAGTCGAGCTGGGTGACGGTGCAGCTGTTCCTGCACGGCAGCTCCTTCGGGGTCAAGGATCCGCAGTTCCATCTGGACGTCGGCTTCTACGCCTTCGATCTGCCGTTCTATCGGATGGTGCTGAACTGGCTGTTCGTCTCCGTTGTGATCGCCTTCTTCGCGAACCTGGTGGCGCACTACGTCTTCGGCGGGCTGCGGCTGTCCGGCCGCGAGGGCACGCTGAGCACCTCGGCGCGCGTGCAGCTGGCCATCCTGGCCGGACTCTTCGTGCTGCTCAAGGCGGTCGCGTATTGGCTGGACCGCTACGCGCTGCTGTCGAGCACCCGCAAGGAGCCGACCTTCACCGGTGGCTCCTACACCGATATCAACGCGGTGCTGCCTGCCAAGCTGATCCTGCTGTCCATCGCGGTCATCTGCGCCATCGCATTCTTCGCCGGAGTCGTGCTGCGCGACCTGCGGATTCCGGCCATGGCGGCGGCGCTGCTGGTGCTGTCCTCGGTGCTGGTGGGCGCGGTGTGGCCGCTGCTGGTGGAGCAGTTCTCGGTGCGCCCGAACGCGGCCACCAAGGAACAGGCCTATATCGAGCGCAATATCGAGGCCACCCGCGAGGCCTACGGGCTCACCCAGGACAAGGTCCAGTACGTCGACTACAAGGGCGAGGCGACCAAGGACCCGGTCACCGTGCCCGCCGACCAGCAGACCATCAAGAACATCCGGCTGCTGGACCCGAACCTGCTGACCCAGACGTTCATTCAGCGCAATCTGCAGCTGCAGAACTTCTATGGCTTCCCGGATCCGCTCGACATCGACCGTTACACCATCAACGGTGAGATGGGCGATTACATCGTGGCCGCGCGCGAGCTGCAGCCGCAGAACCTGTCCGGCAACCAGACCGACTGGATCAACAAGCACACCGTGTACACACACGGCAACGGCTTCGTGGCCTCGCCCGCCAACAAGGTGAACGCGGCTCCGCCCAAGGAATCCCAGCAGGCAGGTCAGTCCGCGGGCAGTGATTCCGGTGGCGGGTACGGCTATCCGGTGTTCAATGTCGGCGACAAGAAGACGGTCAGCGACCTGTTCACGCCCAAGGAAGAGCAGGCCATCCCGGTCGATCAGCCGCGCATCTACTACGGCGAGCTGATCTCCAAGTCGGATGCCGACTACGCGATCGTGGGCAGCAACAACCAGCCCAAGCGCGAATACGACACCCCCACCGACCAGTTCACCTACGACGGCGCGGGCGGCGTGCCGCTCGGCAACTGGTTCAACCGGCTGGCCTTCGCGGCCAAGTACGCCGAGCGCAACATCCTGTTCTCGGGCGCCATCGGACCGGATTCGAAGATCATCTTCAATCGCAATCCGCGCGACCGCGTCACCCAGGTGGCGCCGTGGCTGACCGCCGACGGCGATGTGTACCCGGCCGTGGTGAAGGGCCGCATCGTCTGGATCGTGGACGCCTACACCACCCTCGACAACTACCCGTACGCGCAGAAGACCTCGCTGGACGGCGTCGTCGAGGACTCCATCGACCAGACCACGGGGCGTCTACTACCCCGCAAGGAGGTCTCCTACATCCGGAACTCGGTGAAGGCCACTGTCGATGCGTACGACGGCACCGTCAGCCTGTACGAGGTGGACAAGACCGATCCGGTGCTGAAGGCGTGGATGGGCGTGTTCCCGAACGCGGTGAAGCCGGAGAGCGCCATCTCCGACGAGCTGCGCGCGCACTTCCGCTACCCGGAGGACCTGTTCAAGGTGCAGCGCGAGATGCTGGCGAAGTACCACGTGGACGATCCGCGAGAGTTCTTCACCAACAACGCCTTCTGGTCGGTGCCCAATGATCCGACCCAGGAGGGCGCGGCCAGCGGGGCGCATCAACCGCCGTACTACGTCCTGCTCGGTGATTCGAAGACCGGGAAGTCGCAGTTCAACCTGACCAGTGTGATGGTGGGTTACAAGCGGAACTTCCTGTCCGCCTACATCCAGGCGCATTCGGATCCCGACAACTACGGCAAGATCACCGTTTTGAAGCTGCCCGCGGATTCACAGACGCCGGGCCCGGGCCAGACGCAGACGTCCATGACGACGGCCGATCAAGTGTCCCGAGACCGGAACCTGCTGACCGGTGGCAATGTCAACAAGATCAAATACGGCAATCTGCTGACCCTGCCGGTCGGTGACGGCGGCATCCTGTACGTCGAACCCTGGTACCTGGAACGCAATACCGGCGGGCCCAACGCGCCGTCCTTCCCGCAGCTGGTGAAGGTGCTGGCCAGCTACCGCGACAAGGTCGGCTACGGATCGACGGTCAAGGAAGCGCTCGACCAGGTGCTGCCCGGAACCGGCAGCGCCGCAACCGATCAGCCGGGACAGACGGCCACTCCGCCGGCCCAGGGCGCGACGCCGCCGACCGCACCGGCGACGCCCCCGGCCACCGGGTCCGTCGGCAAGGATGCGGCGGTGAAGCAACTCGACGACGCGTTGCGGGCGGTTCAGGACGCACAGAAGTCCGGCGATCTGGGCCAACTGGGCAAGGCGCTGGAGCAGTTGCAGACCGCCGTGAACAACTACGAGAAGACGGGTGGGTAACTGACCCGTTAGCGCGAGGCGCTGTCACCTGTGGGTGACAGCGCCTTTCGCATTCCTGGGGTCGATGTCTCGAGGCGGGTGGTGTGGCTGGTGCGCTTCCGATTTCAGCGACCCGGTCGAGAGGTGAGCGCAGTGGGAGGCGCGGTCGACTTGACCGTGTAGAGGACCGGGGTGGTCTCGAGCGCGTGGATGGCGTCGAAGGATCCCAGGCGGCGAGTCAGATAGCGGTGCAGTGCGGCCGGGTCGGGGCAGAGGGCCTCGGCGATCAGGTTGGTGCGGCCGGTCGTCGCCGCGACGAACGCCAATTCCTGGTGCTGGGAGAGGGATTCGGCGACCGCGTCGAGCTGACCCGGAGCGACGGTCGCCCATAGCAGGGCGCGGGTGGTGACGCCGAAGACGCGATCGTCGATGTCGACATCCAGATAGAGTGTCCCGGCAGCGCGCAGGTCGGCGATGCGCCGCGCCACCGTGGACTGTGACCAGCCGGTGGCGGCAGCCAGGTCCGCCAAGGTCGCGCGGCCGTCGGCACGCAATGCCGAGAACAGTGGCGCGTCGGTGGGGGAGACCGGTTTGCGAACGCCGGCCCGGGAATTCGACTGTCGACTGGTACCGGACGAGTCTGAGCCGTGTATCTCGGCGTGCCCGGCTGGTTCCTCCGTCTCGGTCGTCGGAACCGGGTGGCGGTTGTCGGCGGATGAGTTCGCTGCGCCCGGGACCGACGGCTCATCAGGGCTGAAAATGGTGTCCGACAGTAGTTTCCGACGTTGTTCGGCGTCCAGCGTGGTGAGTCGACCTGGCCAGGCGGTCGGGCCGCCGAGGTAGGTGTGCAGTACGTAGTGCGCGGAGATGCCGGTGATCGCCGAGGTTCGGGGAAGGTCGTCGAGCAGCAGCGCGGGTGCGTCGGGACCGGGGCCGTCGACGATGAGGAAGATTTCGGTGCCCCCGGAGGTGAGCATCACCCAGCTGGTGTCGCCGCGTTTCGCCAAGGCGTGCGCCAGTTTTCGCGCGGCCGCCGGGGTGCAGGTGAGCCGGACCAGCCACTGGGTGGTGCTGGTGCGCCCCGGGTCCGGCAGCCCGACCACCCGCAGCCCGAACTCCGCGCGCAGGCGGCGGTAGCGGCGGGCGACGGTCTGGGTCGAGACACCGAGCACCTCGCCGATGCGGCTGAAGGGCGCGCGTCCATCGATGTGCAGGGCGTGGACAACGCCGCGCTCCACCTCGTCCAGCATGGAAGAAATCATCGCAGATCAGACTGATACGGAAGATATCCGCAATCCGATGGCGCTGGATAGCCGCTATTCCGCGCCGTTCGCAGGATGAAGGAGCGGGACACACCCGCCCCCACCGACGAACGGAGTACCCATGTTTCTCGTGACCGGAGCGACCGGCACCGTCGGCCGCGCGGTGGTCGATCGGCTGCAGGCCGAGGGTCTGCCGGTGCGGGCCGTCACCCGCCGCCCCGAGGCGGCCGGCCTACCCGCCGGTGTGGAGGTCGTGCGCGCCGATCTCGCCGACGCGGACAGCCTGCCCGCCGCGCTGACCGGTGTCCGCGGCGTCTTCCTGTCGACCGCAGGCCCCGAGATCCCCACACACGACGCGAATCTCGCCCGGGCCGCCGCGGCTGCGGGCGTCGAGCACATCGTGAAGCTGTCGTCGGGGCGAGCCGGTGACGCGGCCGCGACCGACCCGATCCCCGCCTGGCATCGCGCCGGCGAGGACACGGTACGCGCGAGCGGGATCGCGTGGACCATGGTGCGCCCCATGGGATTCATGTCCAACGCGCTGCACTGGGCGCCCTCGATCCGCGAATCCGCCACCGTCCGTGCGCCTTTCGGCCAGGGCCGCATCGCGGTGGTGGATCCGCGCGACATCGCCGCCGTCGCCGTCGCGGCGCTCGCCGACCCGGCGCGCCATGCCGGTCAGGTCTACACGGTCACCGGTCCGCAGGCGCTCTCCCCGGGCGAGCAGACCGCGACCCTCGCCGAAATACTCGGCCGCCCACTGCGTTTCGAGGAGATCTCGGCCGACCGGGCGCGGGCGGATCTGCTGCGCTTCGGGGTGGAGCCGGAGCTGGCCACGGCCATCATGGCCCTGCGCGCCACGGCGCTGGAGTCCTTCACCTCGCTGGTGCACCCGACGGTCGCGGAGGTCACGGGCCGGTCACCGCGAACCTTTCAGGAATGGGCTCTCGATAATCGTGCGGAATTTACTGCCGCACGATAAGAATTGTTGCCTCCGAATAGCGAAAGGTGCTGCGTCGCCATTGACGCAGCACCTTTCCATTTCTTCCGGTGTGGGAAGGAGATTCGGGTTATTTGCCCCAGGATTCGATGAGGGCGGCGTTGGACTGGAGGACCTGGTTGTACTGGTCCTGCACGCCGAACTGCTGGGCGAGGCCGCCGGCAACGCTCTTGGCCTGGTCGATGACGGCCTGGCGATCGGTCGGGAGGGCGGGGACGGGAGCCGGGGCTGCGGGCTCCGGGGCCGCCTGGGGCTCGGGCTCGCTGGTGCCCGCGCGCAGGTACTGGCCGCACACCGGCCAGGCGCCGGCGCCCTGGGTGGACAGCACGTTCTCGGCCACGCGGATCTGCTCGGCCTTGCTGGCATTGGAGGCGAGGCCGCCGCCGCCATTGGCGGCCCAGGTGCTCTGCGAGAACTGCAGACCGCCGTAGTAGCCGTTGCCGGTGTTGATACCCCAGTTGCCGCCGCTCTCGCACTGGGCGACGCCGTCCCAGTCGTGGGTCGGGGCGGCGGAGGCGGTTGCGGTGAAGCCGAACGGGACGGCAACAAGTGCGCCGGTGACGGCGGCGAGGCCGAGGACGCGAGTGTTGATCTTCCGGTTCTGTTTCATGGTGTTTTCCCTCCCTGTGCCGACCAGCCCGGCGCAAATGCTCCGCCGTGTCCCTGTCCCCAGGAGTCGGGGTGCCCGACCGCGGGACAGGGTTTCCGGAGTGCAGCGGTTCGGGTCGGAGCCCATCTCAGGTTTGATCCGGGCCGCAACTGACGATAACGAGTAAATCTCGGCAGATCACGTCTTGATAACTCCGGAATTGCATGAAGCGAATGACCCGAAAAACGGTGTTGATGCAGGTTGGCTATGCTGCAAATGCCAATCCCGAGCGGTCTGTTATCTGGCCGTGATGTGATTCAACTCACCAAGAATTTGTGATTCCGGTCACGTTTCATGCTCAAATGAACGACCAAACGTGCGCGCGAGACTCTCAAATGGAAGATTTTCACCCTGATCACTCCGCTTTAGGGGCAACCGTCCGGTCTGATTCGCTCCGCCACCCTCGCTGGCTCGACTGTTTCTCGCCCCGGAACCTGGCTTGACCAGCCGATTTGGTGCATCTCCGAGCCCGTGTGTAATGTTGTGTTCACCGACGCGGGGTGGAGCAGCTCGGTAGCTCGCTGGGCTCATAACCCAGAGGTCGCAGGTTCAAATCCTGTCCCCGCTACTAGGCGAAGGGCCCGGAACCATCAGGTTCCGGGCCCTTCGCATATTCACGGTTCTCCGTTCATGCCGGTGAGCATCAACCCGATGTGTTGCCTCGGGCGGCCAGGCTGGGGTTCTCCACCGGTGTATCAGGGGCGGGCGGGGAGTCGCGCGGAATTCGTGTCAGCCGACCTTGTCGAGGAAGGTCAGGATGGCGGCGTTGATCTCGTCCGGGCGCTCCTGCTGGATCCAGTGGCCGCAACCCGGGATGACGAGGGGATCGAGCAGGTTCGGGATGAGTGTGCGCATGGCCGACAGGTCGCTGAAGCGGACAGTGGTGTCGAGCGCGCCTCCGGCGAAGAGGATCGGCTGGGAGAGGACGGCGAAGTCGCCGAGCGGCCAGTCGGGCTCCAACGTCGCGGCGGCATCCGTGCTACGCGTTGCGGCGTAGCACCTCATTCGTGAACCGCCCGAATTACTCAGCAAGCACACAGACATTTCGGGAGCGGAGCTTGGGTTTCGGCCGTTGAATGGGGTAGTGCTGCAGGACAGCACCCCGTGAGACGGAGTCCCAGGAGGTCCGGTCGTGCACACCGAAGCCATCGAGGTTGGGGATGTCGCCGCTGTCGACGCCGATGCGCAGGCGCGGCTCGGCCTGGTGGCCGGGGCGGGGGTGAGCCGGCTGGGGCGGCGCACGATCAATGCGGACGCGTTCGCCACGTTCACCGATGCGCGGCTCGGGCGCAGCGCTTTCGTGGTGGCCGACGGGGTGGGGGATCATCTGGCGGCGGCCCGGGCGGCGCGGCTGGTGGCGCAGACCGCGGCGCGGGCGGCGGTCGGGGACGGCGCGCAGGCCGGAATCCTGGCGGCACAGCGGGAATTGCTGCGTGAGCTACCCGAGTCGAGCGCCGACAGCGTGCTGGTGGTCGCGGTGCTGCCGAGCAGTGGTCAGCTGGACGGCCCTTGCGATATCGCCTGGGTGGGCGACTGCCGGGCCTACCGGTGGAACGGTCGCGTGCTGCACCGCATGACCACCGATCACACTGTCGCCGAGTACTTCCGGGCGCGCGGGCGCGACCCGCTGCCGGGTATGCGGCATCTGGTCACGACCTCGGTGCGGACCGTGCAGCCGGGCGACATCGGGCGCGCGGCCACCGGATCGAGCGCGGGCCGGCTGCTGCTGTGCACCGATGGGGTGGGTAAGAAGCTCAATATGCCGATCATCAAGTCGATTCTGTCCCACGGGACTTCGGCGGGTCAGGCGGCGGAGGCGCTGGTGGGGACGGCCCTCGGTCGCGGCGGCACCGACAACACCACCGCGCTGGTGGTGGACGCGAGCCGCTGAGCCGGGCGGATATTTCCCCGAATTCGCACATTTTGGACGGGTGACCAGTTATCTTGGGCCCGACTTTGGCAGTGCGCAGTATCGGGGTTCGCCGTGGCAGACAGATCGACATCCATCCGCAGTCACCTCGGCGGTCTGCTGCGGCGCAAGCCGTGGGGATCCACATTCGCGCGCGCCTCGATCGTGCTGCTCCTGGTGGTGCCGACACTGGTCTCGGCGGTCTACATGTGGATCATGTGGGATCCGGAGCTGTACCTGAAGCAGATTCCGGTCGCCGTCGCCAGCGATGATGCCGGCGGCATCTCCGACGGCAAGGCCCAGAACATGGGCACCGAGATTCTCGACAATCTGGTGTCCAGCGGTGAACTCCAGTTCCACCGGGTCAGCAGCGCGGAAGCGGTGCGTGGGCTGCGGGAGAGCCGGTACGCCTTCTCGGTCGTCATTCCCGCCGACTTCACCCGGAACGTGCTGAGCGTGACCGATCCCGCGCCGCAGCATGCTCGGATCATGGTCTGGTACAACGACTTCAACGGCACGCTGGGACCGGCTGTGGCCAATAGTGTTGTCACCGAGGCGCAGAACCAGATCGCGGCCACCATCGGGCGCGGTTACGCCGGTCAGATCCTGGTCGGCGTGAACAGTCTCGGCTCCGGCCTCGGCGACGCCGCCAAGGGGGCGACCCAGTTGGCCCAGGGCACCACGCAGCTCGCCGACGGCTCCGACCAGCTGACCGCCGGACTCGATCAGGCCGCCACCGGCGCGGCGCAACTCGCGACCGGCACGGGCCGGCTCCATACCGGTGCGGTCCAGCTCGCCGACGGTGCGAACCAATTGGTCACCGGCACCGATCAACTCGGCTCCGGAGCACGGCAGATCCGCGATGGTGTGGACCAGGTCGTCACGCCGCTGCTGGACGCCCTCGAACCCGCCGGACGGCTCGCGACCCAGCTCGATCCGCTGCTCGACCAGTTGAGCAGGAACCCGGACCCCGCGGTGGCCGACGCGGTCACCCAGTTGAAGAGCCTCATCGGCCAGGTCCGGCCGGACGACCCCGATTCCCTCGTCGGCCAGCTGACCCAGTTGCGGGACGGCACAAAGGAATTGGCCCGGCAGCTCACCGATCCCAAGGCCGACTACCGCTCCGGCGTGCTGGCCCTCGCCGACGGCAGCACCCAATTGCGGGACGGCACAGCACAACTCGGCAGCGGCGCGAACGACCTGTCCACGGGCCTGGACCAGCTGGTCGCCGGCGGCCGCGACCTCCGGGCGGGCGTCACCCAATTGGGCGACGGCGCAACCCAGCTCGACAACGGCCTGCGCGACGGTGCGGCCGCAGCACCGCACATCGGCGACCCCAACGCCTCGGCCGACGTCATGGCCCAGCCCGTCACCATGGACATCCGCAACCAGGAACCCAGTCAGCTCGTCCGCGACGGCGACCGCAGCCACAAGGAGATCGCCCGCGGCGCAGGTCCCGTGCTCGTCGTGATGGGCTCCTTCCTCGCGGCCATTGTCCTGTGGATGCTGGTGCGCCCCTTGCGCGGAGCCGCCCGCAGCCGTTCACCCTGGCGGCGCGCCGCGGCCCCCGTTCTGCGCGGCACCGCGGTCGGCGCGGCGTGCGTCATCGCCCTGTCCGCCCTCGCCGCCGGTTACGGCAGCTGGCTCGGCTGGTCCCCGCAACAGTGGCCCGCCATGGTCGCCGTCATCGCCCTCGTCGGCCTGGTGGCAGCGGTGACGGCGCAACTGTTCGTCGTGCTCTTCGGCCGCGTCGCCGGTTCCATCGCGGCCTTCTCCTTCTATATGTTCCAAATCTTCGCCTTCGGCGGCGTTTTCCCCGCCGGCACCACCCCACTCCTGTTCCGCCCCTTCAAAGACATCGCCCCCATGACCTTCGCCCGCCGTGCCATCATCCGCACCGACATCGCCCTCTACGACCGGATGTTCTGGATCTCCATCGCGGCCCTGCTCCTCATCCTCGCCGCCGCCCTGGCGATCATGATCGCCGCCCGCTACCTCGCCGCCTCCGTACCCGATCCAGCCCCCGCCGATCGCACCCACGAACCCCTGCGCCCGATTCCCTCCCGACCCTGAAAAATGGCTCTGACCAGTCGATTAGGTTCCCTTCCCCACTTGTGTGTAATGTTGTATTCACCGACGCGGGGTGGAGCAGCTCGGTAGCTCGCTGGGCTCATAACCCAGAGGTCGCAGGTTCAAATCCTGTCCCCGCTACTAGGGAAGCGGCCCGGAACCAGTAGGTTCCGGGCCGTTTTCGCGTTGATTTGGCATCACGTTCTCCAGCGTCCGGTGGTCTAATTCTGGCGCGATGGCTGCCATTTAGTGTTCTCCCACAACACCTCTGGTTGGCGTCGCGCGAGCGTTTCACCGTCGGCGCCTTCGGCGATCACGATCTCGAACTCAGCGTCCGGCGGCTCATGTCGATGGCTTCCGCGAGCCTGGGGCACGGGACCATGGGGTACGTCATTGTCGGCAATACGGTGGGCCAGGCCAGCATCCACACTGCCGCCATCGCCGCGACACTACCCAGCATCGACCACGAGTAGCGGTCGGCACTCGCGCACGGTCGATCCGTGCGATTCGGTCAGTTCGTAGGATGGGTAAAGCTCCTCCGGGAGGAACATCTAGCCGGAGGTGGCATGCTGCGGGGCGCGAAACGCCCGCTCGTCGGGCGGTATCGGGAGCTGGAGGCGCTGGACCGCCTGCTCCGCGAGGTGCGCGACGGGCGCAGCGGGGTACTGGTGCTGCGCGGTGAGGCCGGGGTCGGCAAATCGGCGCTTCTCGATCATCTGGCCGAACAGGTGACGGGCATGCGGACCGTGCGCACGGTCGGCGTCGAAGCGGAGTCCGATTTCGCGTATTCAGCGCTGCAACGACTCTGCGCCCCCCTGCTCTCACACCTCGACCGACTGCCGCAGGTGCAGCAGGAGGCGCTGCGTGTCGCGTTCGGCCTGCGCGCGGGACATCCCCCTGAGATGCTGCTGGTCGGGCTGGCGGTTCTGGGTCTGTTCGCCGAAACAGCGGCCGAGACTCCGCTGTTGTGCCTGATCGACGACGCGCAATGGCTGGACCTGATGTCGCAGAGGATCCTGGCGTTCGTCGGGCGGCGGCTGGACGCCGAGTCGGTGGCCATGGTCTTCGCCGAGCGCGCCACCGATGGGAAGTGTGTGGAAGAGCTTTCCGGTCTGCCGGACCTTCTCGTGCACGGGCTCGCTGACGCGGATGCGCGGGCACTCCTCGACAGCGTATTGCCGGGGCCGGTCGACGCCCGCGTGCGAGACCGGATCGTCGCGGAGACCGGCGGGAATCCGCTCGCTCTCCTGGAACTCCCTCGCAGTCTGTCGTCGACCGAGTTGGTCTTCGGCTTCGGCGGTCCCGGCGGCGCGCCGATGGAGACCCGGCTCGAAGACAGCTTCCGCCGACGCATCGATGCGCTGCCGGACGACACCCGCACCCTGTTGCTGGTCGCGGCAGTCGAGCCGGTCGGGGATGGCACGCTTCTCGGGCGTGCCCTCCGGGTACTCGGCGTCGGGCTCGAAGCCGCCGCACCGGCAGAGGCTGCGAACCTGATCACCCTGGGAACCGCGGTGCGGTTCCGGCATCCATTGGTGCGTTCGGCGCTGTGGCGCGGTGCCGATGCCGCTGCTCTGCGTGCGGCGCACCGGGCGCTCGCCGAGGCCACTGACGCCGAGCGTGACCCCGACCGCCGCGCCTGGCATCTGGCCCACTCCGCGGCGGGGCCCGACGCGCAGATCGCCGCTGCGCTGGAACGCTCGGCTGATCGAGCGCTGGCGCGCGGTGGCCGAGCAGCGGCGGCCTCCTTCCTCGAACGGGCCGCCGCGCTCACTCCCGACTGGGAGGAGCGGGCGCGGCGGGTGCTGGCGGCGGCCGGGATATATCTCGCCGCGGGCGCGCCGACCTGGGTACCCGACTTGCTCGCCGCCGCCGAGCTGGGGCCCCTGGACCGCCGGCAGCAAGCCGAGGCCACCCGGCTGCGAGCCATGGCGTCGTACCTGGCAAAGCCGGGGTTCGGGTCGGTCCAGCCGCTGCTCGCCGCCACGAACCAACTCCGGGATCTGGACCCCGCAGCCGCACGCGCGACCTGTCTGTCGGCGCTCGGCGCGGCCATGTGGGCGGGCCGAATTGAACCCGACGGGCTGCGGCGGACCGCCGAGACGGCCCAGGGCCTGCAGCCCGGGGACGACATGGCGGGAGTCTTCTTGCGCGCGTTCGTCACGCTGTCCGTCGATGGTCCCGGCGCGGCGGTTCCCTTCCTGCAGAAGGCACTTGGTGACTACGTCGCCGACGGCGACCCGGGGATGCTGTGGCTGGCGGTGGCCGCCGCGGTGGAGTTGGGCGACCTCCACACCTGCCTGGGCATCACCGAGCGCGCGGCCACCACCGCGCGGGCCACCGGCACGTTGTCGCTCCTCCCGACCGCATTGACCTACCGCACGATCGCCCTGATCCACACCGGACGATTCGCCGAGACGCGGGATCTGCTCACCGAGATCGCCGCCGCCGAGGAATCCATGCGCCTGAACCCGTCCACGATTGCACCGGCCATGCTCGCCGCCTACCGGGGAAGCGAGCGACAGGCGTTGGGCGCCATCGAGATCCTGGAACATGACGGTGAACAGCGCGGCCTGGGCCGACTGCTGGGCGTCGCGGGCTGCACGCGGGCGGTGCTCCACAATGGTCTCGGAAACTATTCGGGCGCACTGGAATCCGCTCGTGCCGCCCTGGAGTATCGGGACTTCGCTCTGCACCACTGGGCGGTGTGCGAACTCGTCGAGGCGGCGGCTCGCACCGGAGAGCAGACCGTCGCGGCCGAGGCCCGCGAGCGACTGGCGGACTGGGCACGGACCGGCACACCCTGGGCCCTCGGCGCGCACGCCTTCGCCGAAGCGCTCACCGAGACAACCGGATCGGCCCGCTCGGCCGGGCAGACCGAGGACCGCTACCGTGAGGCCATCGACCACTTCGGCCAGGGCGAACTCGGTGTGCTCGAGGCCCGGACCCGGCTGCTGCTGGGAGAATGGCTGCGCCGCCGGAACCGGCGGACACACGCCCGCGGTGAGCTGCGCGCCGCATACGACGGGTTCGTGGCCATGGACATGGGGGCCTTCGCGGAACGAGCCCGGCGAGAGCTGTTCGCCACCGGTGAGACAGTCCGCAAGCGGACCGTCGGAACGCCGCTGCTGACTCCTCAGGAGGCGCAGATCGCCCGGCTCGCGGCCGCCGGACGCCCGAACGCCGAAATCGGCGCCGAGATGTTCCTCAGTCCACGGACAGTTGAATGGCATTTGCGCAAGGTTTTCACCAAGCTGGGGGTCTCCTCCCGTCGCGAGCTCGACGGTGCCCTTTCCGATCAATGACCCCGACGACCGGGATCTCGGAAAGGACTAGGAGAGAACCGTTTGCAGCTCTCGGCGCGAGCTGATGCCGAGCTTGGCGAACACCTTGCGTAGGTGCCACTCGATCGTCCTGCCACTGAGGAAGAGCTCTGCCCCGATCTCCGTGTTCGAACGCCCATCCCGCGCGCGCTCGGCAATCCGGCGTTCCTGCTCGGTCAACTCACCCGCCGACGGGGCGGACCTTTGCGGTACCGAAACGCCGCACGCGATGAGTTCGAGGCGCGCACGTTCAGCGAATGCTCCGGCGCCGATCCGAACCAACATCGAGTGCGCCGTGCTCAATTGTCCACGGGCATCGACCAATAGGTCCTGTCCGCGCAGCCATTCGCCGTAGAGCAAATGCGCCCGGGCCAGCGCGACAGCGCCCCGGCTGCGGCCGAGCCGGTCGATCGCCTCACGGTAGAGCTCGTCGGCCGCGGAACCTTCGCTCAGCAGGGCACGTGAGCGCGCCTCGACACCCAGCCCCCACTCGGTCGCGCTCGGCGCGGTGGTTCGGACGAGTCGATCCATGGCCTGCTCGGCCGACGCCTGATCACCGCAGCGGATCGCCGCCTCGACCAGCTCACTCGCGGCCCAGGCCGCGAACGCGGCCTCCCCGGGGTGCGCGACCGCCAGTGCGGCGGCGTCCCTGGCTTCGGCAAAGCGGCCGAAACCGTTGTGCAGGACGGCCTTCGTGTAATTGATCAGGGTGAATCCAAGTCCCTCACCTCGTTCGGCTGCAGTCACCGCGGCAATCTCGATCAGATCGCGGGCGGATGTCTGTCCGCGCCAAGCGGCCACCGCCGCGATGTCGTAGGCCGGCCGGGCGATTCCGGTCGCCTCGGCGACGATCCTGGACTCCGCGAGCAGGTCGGCCGCCGCCTGAAACTCACCGGCATGCAGATGTGCGGCGATCCGCTGCGTCATCACAACCGGCAACATCGTCAGGGCGCCCGTCTCCCGGGTGTGCTGGACGTTCCGTTCGGTGATGGCTTCCCAGACCGCGTCATCCCAGATCTCGTAGGAGCCGTGTGCGGCGATGATGAGCCAGCGCGTTGCCTTTTCACCCGGTAGGTCGTCGCGGCGAAACGCGTCCAGGGCCCGCCGTACCAGCGGGGTCCCCTTGGCATGGCCTTCGGTGAACAGCACGGCGTACGCCTCGAGTAGAAGGTCTTGTGCGCCAAAGGGTCCGGACGGCCGAGGCGCGGTTGCGGCCGCGGCGGCCACGTGCGCCAGCGTCACGTCGTCGGCGTACCGCCCGGCCAGCAGTGCGTAGCCGAAGGTCTCCAGGTAAATCTCGCGGGCCAGGACCGGGTCGAGCCGTTCGAAGCGCTGTGCCGTTTCCAACAGCAGTGCCGCGGCGCGGGCGGTGTCTCCGGCGGCGAATGCCAAATACCCCCGCAATTGACCGATAAGGGCGGAGCGCAGTTGGTCATGCGGGCCGGACTCCGCCTTGTCGAGCAGGATTCGGGCCTCCTGCGGGGCACCGGCCTGGTACTTGTCCCTGGCCGCGGCGAGTTCACGCTGCGCACGGAGTGCCGGGTCCGCCGTCAATATGGCCGCGTGCTCGCGAAACGCCGCCGCGGCGGCCAATCCGCCGCGGGCCTGTGCACGGTCCGCCGATGCCTCCAACTCCGCGGCCACCGTCTCGTCGGGGCTCTCGGCAGCATGGGCGAGATGCCATGCGCGGCGGTCCGGATCGGCCTCCCGTGACGTCGCCTCGGCGAGGGCCCCGTGGATCCGGCGCCGGGCATCCGCGGTGGCGGCGTGATAAACGGCGGAGCGCACCAATGGATGGCGAAACGTGATCCGGACTCCGATAGTGAGCAACTCTGCTCCTTCGGCGGCGTCCCCCGCCCGGGGGCTCAGCCCGAGGACTGCCGCTGCTCGCCAAATCAGCACCGGATCGCCCGTCGAGTCGGCAGCCGCCAGCAGGAGCAGCTCCCGAGAGTCGGTGGGCAGCTCGGCGATCCGATTCTGAAAGCTCTCTTCGATCCGTCCCGACAGCGCGGAAGCGGCGAACAGCCCGAAACCGCCTGCGAGTCGGTCGGGCGAGGCGAGCGCGAGCTCGAGCAGTGCCAGTGGATTACCCCGGGCTTCGGCGAGGATCGCGGTGCGAGCGCCGCCGTCGAGCGGCCAGCGCAGCGCCGCATTGAACAGTTGCAGAGCGGCATCCGCGCCAAGGCCCCGGACCGTCAGTTCGGTCATGCCGCGCATGCTCGGAATCGGCTCTCGGCTTGCGATCAGCATGAGGGTCGACTCGGCCCGCAGCCGACGTGCCACGAAGGCGACCACTTGTGCCGATGCGTCGTCGAGCCAATGCGCGTCGTCGACTATGCACAGCAGCGGCTGTTCCCGTGCCGACTCGGCGAGCAGGTTGAGCACGCCGAGCCCGACGAGGAACGGGGTAGGTGCCTCGCCGGCTCGCAAGCCGAAAGTGGTTGCCAGCGCCTCGGACTGGGGCGTCGGCAGCTGATCGACTCCGTCCAGGAGCGGCAGACACAGCTGATGCAAGGCGGCGTAGGGCAGTTCCATTTCGGACTCGACGCCGGCGACTCGCAAGATCCGGACGTCCGCGCCGGTTTGCCGGGCGTAGTCGAGCAACGCGGTCTTCCCGACGCCTGCCTCACCCAGCATGACGAGCGCGTCGCTGCGTCCATCCCGCACCGCCTTCAGTAGGGCGTCCAGTCTCGCGCACTCGGTGCTTCGTCCAAACAACATCGTGATCTCTCTGCGGTGGATACGCGCCTCTGCCCCAGCCCCTACCCTTCCAGGGTTTCACCTCGGATTCGAGCCGCTGACCCTGGGGGACCAAACGGTCTGTTTCCCCTACTCATTCGAGAGTCTCCTTGAGTCATTTGACGGTTTCCGCCGGGCTTCCAGTCGGTGATCCTCGAGGGAAACCTCTGCGCCGGTGGCAGATCGCCGGGCGTAACCGGAAGGGCAGTTCGTGAAACAAACCCATGTAGTCCTCATCCACGGTGCGTGGTTCCACAGGTCGTCCCTGCAAGGCTGGGCGCAGTTGTTCACCTCATACGGGTTCGCGGTGCGCATCCCGGCCTGGCCGTTGGAGGACCTTGGGCTCGCAGCGCTCACCACCCATTACGAGAAGATCGTTCGCTCGTACGACAACCCGCCGGTTCTCATCGGGCACTCGGCCGGCGGACTCATCGCACAGCAACTACTCGGCGCGGGTCTGGGCCGTGCGGCGATTGCCGTCGCCCCGTTGCCGGGAGATGGCATACCGCTGAGCAATGCCTCGGGTCAGCCCGGCGGGTGGCGTCTGGATTCCGGTCGGCTGTCTCGGACGATCTTCCGGCACCTCGTCGCCAATGCGGTCGGTGAGACGGAGGCCGTGCAGCTTTTCGAACGGTACGCGGTTCCGGCCCCACGCAGGCTGCTGGCGGACCTCGGGCTCGATTGCCTCGCCATCGGGTCGGCCGACACCGTCGTGAACATGGCCAACCCTGCGCGGGGTCCGCTGCTGCTGATCTCCGGGCAGGAGGATCGGATGGTCTCGGATGCCGTCACCCGTTCGGTGTACAAGTTGTACGGCGACTCACCCGCCGTGACCGATCTCAAGCAGTTCGCCGATCGGGGCCACTCGCTCGTATTCGACAGTGGTTGGCGCTCGGTCGCTGATCACGTCCTGACCTGGCTGGCCGCCAACGGCATAGCCGCCGTGACGGCAGAAGACTGACCGGTCGGATCAGTCTGCTGCCGTCCGGCTCAACGCATCTCGAAGCGCGGCCCGGGTGGTGACGCCCAGCTTCGGAAAGATGCGGTACAGGTGCGAGCTGACCGTGCGCGGCGACAGGTGCATCCGGTGACCTATTTCCTTGTTCGTCAGGCCGGCCGCGGCCAAATCGGCGATGCGGCGTTCCTGCAAGGTCAACGAGGTCAGGTTCAGCGTCGAGGCCCGGGACGCGGCACCGGTGGCGTGAACCTCGACTCGTGCCCGCTCCGCCCAGCCTTCCGCGCCGAGCCGCTCGAACGCCTCGGCCGCGGAAACCAGGTATTGCCGGGCTGCCGCCCGCCCGTGGACGTGCCGCACCCGTATCCCGTGGGTGAGCCGGATCCGGGCCAGCTCGAACGGAAAACGTTCGGCATCCGGGTGTGATTCGGCCCGTGCGAACATCTCGGCGGCTTCTAGTTCGCTTTCAGCGGTCATCGCGAGCGCACCGTAGGTGATCAACGCCAGACGTGGCGATACGTCCGGCAGGCCGGCATCGCGGGCGGCGAGAGCATGAGCGCGGGCTTGGTCGGCCCGGCCGGTCTGGTGAGCGGCCTCGACAAGGTCGAGCAGAGTACGAGAGGCCTGATACATGTAGGCGTGGAACGTCCCCGGGGAGGTAATGCCGATGGCATAGAGGTAAGCGGCCTCGTAGTCGCCGGCACTCAACGCAGCGATCGCGCCCGCGGAGTCGGCCACCTGGGTGAGGAACCCGAGTCCGCGGGGGCGAGCCCACGCGTCGACCTCGGCTTGCAGATCTCGCGCCGACCCGGATTGTCCACGAAGCGCCGCGAGTTGGGCCAGATACGCGCGACTCTGCGTGGCGAACAAGCCGTATCCGTGCTCTGTCGCAATCGTCAAGACCCGCCGCCCGGTTTCCTCGGCCTCGTTCCACTCACCGACCGCCATCTGGTCGAGCATGATCAGGTGCAGCATGACCATGCCGCTGGTCAGGGCTCCCGTCGTCAACTCGCGGTTCACGATGTGCTGCAGGTAGGGCCGGTACCGGCTCAGCACATCGAGGTGATACGCCGCCACGGCCAGGCGGCTGACATCCCAAGGTTCCAGGTCCGGCAGGCTCGCGGTGGCCAGCTCCACAGTCATGGCCAAGTCGGCGCCGTGACGGGTCACATCGCTCCAGGCCGCGCTGTACAACCGCTCGCGTTCGGTAACCATCTCGTTCATCGAGGCCAGGAGTTCGTGGGTGTGCTCCCAGGTCGCGCGGTCCCCGGCGTACTGACTGATCACCAACAACAGGATCACCAGCCGGGTTCGGACCTCGTCGGAGGCTCCCGTTCCGCCGTCGCGCAGCTTCACGATTGCCGCGGCGACCTGCCGGTGCGTGGAACGGACGTCCCCATCCTGGTAGAGCGCCTGATACGCGTAGGTCAGGGCTGAGACCGGCGACTCTGTCGTACCCGGCACCAGGTCGGCGCGGACGAGTCGATCGGCCTGTCCGAGGCGGGCGGCGTGACCGGCGACGAACGCCGCATCGGCCAATCGCCGGGAACGCTCGGCGCGGTTCGTGCTCAGCTCGGCAGCGCGGGTCAACCAGGCCACGGCCGCCAGGGCACCGCCGCGACGGGTCGCCGACTCGGCCGCGGCTTCCAGGACATCGGCCACCTCCGCATCGGGGTCGACGGTCGCCGCTGCCAGATGCGTTGCCTGGCGCTCGAGATTTTCCTGATGGACCTGTGCCAATGTTCGGTGCGCGGCGCGGCGCTGGTTAGGGGTAGCCATCTGCACGATCGTGGAACGCACGAGCGGGTGCCGGAAGGTGAAGTCGCCGGTGGCCGGATCAACGTCCAACAGCCCGGTGGCCACCGCCTGGTCGGCGTCGCGCATGCGGTAGCGCACACCGTGGACCGTGTCGGAGTCGGACCGTGACCCGGTGCCGTCAAGGGCACCCATCAGAAGTTCAGCCCGCACGCTCGCGTCCAGGGATTCGATGCGCGTGCCGAACAGACGCTGCAACCGCCGGGTCAGCGACACACCTTGCGGACCGAAGTCTTCCAGTGACGTGTCGCCTGGCTGTCCGGCAAGGTGGGCGGGCATCTCGAGCAGCGCCAGCGGGTTGCCCTGCGCCTGCTCCAAGACTGTTCGGCGGACGTCCTTGCCCAGGTTCGGGTAGTACCGGTCGAGCAGGCGTGCCGCGTCCTCGTCGGGAAGGGTGGAGATCGGCAGCTCGGGCAGTGCCGCGGTGTCGAAGCGCGAGGTGATATCGGTGCGGATCGCGACCAGCAGCTTCACCGAGCTGCCGGACAAACGCCGGCCGACGAAACCGCAGACGTCGGCGCTGGAGTCGTCCAGCCACTGCCCGTCGTCGAGGACCAGCACCAGCGACCGCTGCGCGGCGGCGCGTGACAGGAGGGTGAGAACAGCGATGCCCAGCGTCATGACCGACGGCGGATCGCTTCGCACCCCGCCGAATACCGCGTCGAATGCCGCTCGGCTCCCGTCATCCAGCCCTTCGACATCCGAAAGCAGCGGATGAAGGAACTGATGCAGCCCGGCGTAAGGAAGGTTCGACTCCGCTTCGACCCCGGCGGCCCGGACAACGGTGCAACCCGCTTGCTCCGCGAGTGCGACAGCATGGTTCAACAGCGAAGTCTTGCCGACCCCGGCGTCGCCACGCAAAACGAGAGCCTGGCCCGTGGTGGACATGGTGAACGCCAGCAGCGCTGCCTGCTCGGCAGTTCTGCCCACCATCGTCGTGTCGGTAGATTCCATGCCAGTCGATCCTCTTCCACGATTGCTGCGAACTTGCTTTTCGGCTGGTCTTCCAGTCAGCTGGTCTTCCAGTCAAAGGACAGTGTTTTCACCACGCGCCAGCTCCAACAGCGCCAATGGGTTGCCGCGTGCTTCGGCAACGATCCCGTCCCGCACACGGGGAGGTATGGCCCCGGCCAGCACCTCGTCCAATAACGCTCGGGCGTCGTCAGCGCAGAGCCCGTCCACCCGTAGCTCCGGCAGGCCGGAGAGAAGTCCGGCCTCGGAGGGCACGAGTTCGGAGGCCGGACCGGACACGGCGAAAACCAGAGCCACCGACTCGGCGTCCAGCCTGCGGGCGACGAACGCCAGGATGGCCGCGGACAGCCGATCGATCCATTGCACGTCGTCCACGACACAGATCAGCGGTTCATCGACCGCGGCCTCCGCGAACAGACCCAGCACGGCGAGCCTGGTCAGCAGTTGCCCGGGCGATTCACCGGCACCGATCCCCAATGTCGTCGCCAAGGCTGCCCTCTGAACAGCAGGCAACCGGCCCAGATAGTCCAGCAGAGGTGTGCATATCTGCTGGAGGGCCGAGTATGCGATCTCGGATTCGCTCTCGACCCCGACCGTGCCGACAATCCGGCCTTCCTCGAGCCGGCCGGCGAGGTAGGCGAGCAGGGCGGTCTTGCCGACACCCGACTCCCCGCGCAACACCAGCGTCCGGCTGTGTCCGCAACGCACATCGGCCAACAGCCGATCGAGCACTTCCCGTTCGTGGGCGCGACCATGGAGTGTGGGCAGCGAAGGGCGACTCATCGGTCTGCATCCGAGACCGCCAGGACCGCCGTTCTTGAAGTCCACTACTTCGAGCTCCTTCGTAGCGAAGGATGCCGCTCGGCATCCGTCGTCCACGATCACCCCGGGGAACGTCCGATCGCCCCAGGGACGAACCCTGGTTGGTACCCGGGCCTTACGCCAGGGTGGTGACTGGGGGGCGGTGCCGGCCGAAAGGGGTTCAGATATCTCGTTCGGAGACGATGCCGTACTTGATCGCCAGGTTGGCCAGTCGGGCGCGCTTCTGGTTCTGGGGGAGGTCTTCTACGCCGAATTTGTTGAACAGGGTGCGCAGATGGGCCTTGACGGTGTCGACGGAGAAGAACACCTCGTCGGCGATCTGCTGATTGGTGGCGGGTAGAGCGAATCCGTCGGCGCCGGTGACCCGGGGGCGACACAGCGCGATCAGGACCGAGCGTTGCGACGCGGTCAGCGAGCTCGGGGTCGGCAGACCATCGCGGGCGGCTCTTGTCCGATCGTCCTCGACGCCTTCGGTGAAGTCGTGAAAAGTGATGCGAGTACTGCCCATACGCATGACATCGCCGGGTCGTAGCGTGTGACGACCGGTCAACCGGTCGCCGTTGACGAACGTGCCGTTGAGCGAGAGGCCGCCGTCGAGCAGCGTCCACTGCTCGCCCAGGTATTCGGCGATGGCATGCAGGCGCGACACCTCCTCGTCCCAGAACAGCGATACGTCCGCCCGCGGGGAACGACCGATCGTCATTCGTGATTGCTTGGGCGACAACGACAGCTCACGGTGTCGGCCTTCGTTGTCGTAGACCCTCATGAACGGGCCGTCGTGATCGGTCCCCAGTGTCGACTCCTCGCTCGTGCTCGGGGTGAGCCGTGAACGGCCGCCATCGAGATCGATGGCGGCCGTGGCAATTTCAGCGGGGCGTATCCGCGGTCGGGAGGTCAGCGTGCTCCCGTGTCGCCGTCGTTCGCGAGGAAGTCGAGCAGTGCGGGGTTGACGACCTCGGGGTGGGTCCAGGCGATGTTGTGCGGACCGCCCTCGATGGTGACCACGGTGAGGTCCTTGATCAGGCCGGGCAGCCGTGCCGCGGTCGCGGAGTAGGGCAGGATCCGGTCCTCGTCACCGTGGATCAGCAGCACGGGCACATCGATGGCGGGCAGATCGTCGCGGAAGTCGGTCAGCCAGGTGTCGACGCAGGCGTAGGCGGCATGGGTCGAAGCGTTCAACGCGACGTTGAAGCTGTTCTGCCAGGCTTGTTCGCTGATGCGGGTGCCGCCGAGCACGTCGACGTTGTAGAAGTTGTCGAGGAAGTCCTTGAAATAGGCGGGCCGGTCGGCGAGGACCGCGGCCTTGATGCCGTCGAACACCGCCTGGTCCACACCTTCCGGGTTGTCCTCGGTCTTGCGCAGATACGGCGGAATCGCGCCCATCAGTACGGCTTTCGCGATGCGCGCCGACCCGTACCGGCTCAGATACCGGGTGACCTCGCCGCTCCCCATGGAGAATCCGACCAGGATGGCGTCGGTCAGGTCCAGATGTTCGACGAGGGTGTGCAGGTCGGCGGTGAAGGTGTCGTAGTCGTAGCCGATGGTCGGGCGGCTGGAGTTGCCGAAACCGCGGCGATCGTAGGTGATCACGCGGTAACCGGCGTCGAGCAGCACCCGCTGCTGCTTCTCCCACGAGGCGCCGTTCAGCGGGTACCCGTGAACGAGCACGACCGGTCGGCCATTGCCGTGGTCTTCGTAGTAGATGTCGATGGTGTCGCTGTTCTCACGACCGACTGTCAGCTTGGCCATTGCGATTCCTGTTCGGTGTCGAAGTGGATGTTGGTTTGAAGTCTGAATCCGAGAAGGTGCCGACGGCATCAGTCAACTGACGCTGATTTCGGCGTAACGCCGCCCGGATGCCCAATGTGCCGCTGTCATCAGTGATTACGTCATTCGACGGTCGCGGCGGCCGGTCGCGAATTCCTAGTTTTGTGCTGACTCCACAAGCACGAAAGGAACTCCGGAATGACGACCGAATTTCAGCTCGGCGACGAGTTCACCGTCAACCGAATCGGCTACGGCACCATGCGATTGGGCGCACAGGAACCCGGTTTCGACGAGGCGATGCTGCATGTGTGGCGAGCGCCCGCCGACCGGCAGGCCGCGCTCGCGCTGCTGCGAGGTGCGATCGAATCGGGGGTGAACCTCATCGACACCGCCGATGCCTACGCGCTCGGCGAGACCGAGGAATTGATCGCCGAAGCCTTGGCACCGTACCGCGACGATGTCGTCGTCGCGACGAAAGTCGGTGCCGTCCACCCGACTCCGACCGAATGGATTCCGCTCGGGCACCCGGCCTATCTGCGTCAACAGGCCGAACTGTCGCTGCGGCGGCTGCGAACGGACCGCATCGACCTGCTGCAACTGCATCGCATCGACCCGGCCTACCCGCTCGCCGACCAGGTCGGCGCACTCCGTCAGCTCGTCGACGAGGGCAAGGTCCGTCACATCGGCCTGTCCGAGGTCAGCGTCGAGGAGATCCGGGCAGCCGCGGCAATCGCGCCCATCGCCAGCGTGCAGAACCTGTACAACCTCACCCACCGCGTGGCCGAGGACGTCGTGGAATACACGGCCGCGCAGGGCATCGCGTTCCTCCCGTGGTTCCCACTGGGGTCGGGCGCGCATGCCACCGAGACCGGCGTCCTGGCCGAGGTCGCCGCCGAATTCGACGCGACCCCGGTGCAGGTGTCGTTGGCGTGGCTGCTGCACCGGTCACCCACGATGCTGCCTATTCCGGGTACGACTTCCCGGGCTCACCTCGAACAGAACATTGCCGCAGCCCGGATACGGCTGTCCGACGCGCAGTTCGAGCGGCTCTCGAGCGTCGCGGCCCCCACCGCCGCTGGGTGACGACGCGGCGACTAGGTCACGGTCGCCGTCAGCCGACCGATGTGGCGGCGGCGTTGCGCGACCCACAGTGGACTCCGCGCAACCTGCCGCCCAATTCCCCGAAAGGACAATCACATGAACGACATTCGACGTCCCCGTATCCGCCGCGCGGGCCGGGCCATCGCCGCGGTCACGGCCGCGGTGGCGGCCGGCAGCCTCGCCGTCGCGTGCACCGCGAGCACCACCACCCATGCCGGGCCGACCGAGGACGCACCCAAGCCGACCGTTGTGCTGGTGCACGGGGCCTTCGCCGACGGGTCGAGCTGGAACGACGTCGTCGACAAGCTGCGCAAGGACGGGTATCCCGTTGTCGCGGCGGCGAATCCGCTGCGCGGACCCGCCTCGGACGCCACCACGCTGCGAGGATTGATCAGCCATATCAATGGTCCCGTCGTGCTGGTCGGGCACTCCTACGGCGGATCGGTCATCAGCACCGCCGCAGCGGGCAGTGATCAGGTGAAGGCGTTGGTCTACGTGGCGGCGTTCCTGCCCGCCGTCGGCGAGTCCGCGCTGGAGCTGACCAATAAGTTCCCCGGATCTACCCTGCCTGGCACGCTCGACCCGGTGCCGTTCACCAACCCCGACGGCAGCACCGGCACGGATCTGTATATCAAGCAGGACAAGTTCCACGACCAGTTCGCCGCCGACGTCCCCGCCGACCGCGCGGCGCCGGCGGCCGCCGCTCAGCGTCCGATCCTGCAAGCCGCCCTCGAGGAGAAGGCGACCGTCGCCGCGTGGACCGACAAGCCCAGCTGGGACGTGGTCACCACCGAGGACCTCAATATCCCGGTCGCCGCACAGCGGTTCATGGCCGAGCGGGCGCACGCACAGGTCACCGAGATCGCTGCCTCGCATTCGGTCGCCGTATCGCATCCCGATCAGGTGGCCGCGGTGATCGAGCGGGCCGCCTCGAACTCGGCCCACTGATCGTCATCGTCGCATTCTGAAAGGTATTGAGCTCCATGGGAACACTGGATGGCAAGGTAGCCATTGTTTCCGGCTCGGGCCGCGGCATCGGCCGCGAGATCGCACTGAAACTCGCTTCCGAAGGTGCGGCCGTCGTGGTCAACGACCTCGACGCCGGACCCGCCGAGGAAACCGTCGCGGCGATCGAGGCTGCAGGCGGAAAGGCCGTCGAATGCGCGGGCAACGTCACCGCGGCGGGTTTCGCGGAGCGCTTCGTACAGACCGCCGTCGACTCTTTCGGCGGGCTCGACATCATCGTCAACAACGCTGGCTACACCTGGGATTCGGTGATCCAGCGGATGACCGACGAACAGTGGAACGACATCCTCGGCGTGCACCTCACGGCCCCGTTCCGGATCCTGCGGGCCGCCCAGCCGGTGATCGCAGCCCAGACGAAGCGGGCCGAAGAAGCGGGGGAGCCGGTCCCGTGCCGCAAGGTCGTGAACATCTCCTCGGTAGTCGGTACCGGAGGCAATGTGGGACAGGCCAATTACTCCGCGGCCAAGGCGGGCATCACCGGCCTGACCAAGACCATTGCCAAGGAATGGGGTCGCTACAACGTCACGGTCAACACCGTGGCATTCGGCCTCATCAAAACCCGCCTCACCGAGGCCTCGGCAACCGGCGACAGCACCATCGACATCGAGGGCCGCAGAGTCAGGGTCGGCGCCGACCCGAACCAGTTCGCCGCCATGGAACAGCTGATCCCGCTCGGTCGCGCCGGAACCCCGATCGAAGCGGCAGGTGCCGTCTACCTGCTGTGCATCCCCGAATCCAACTTCGTCAGCGGGCAAACCCTCATCTGCGGCGGCGGCTTCACCAACTGATCCCGAATTTCGGTTGCGCCGAACTCTGAAGAGTCGCAACGGAATTGATTCTTACCCTAGTCGCGAAGTGCGGCTTTGCGGCAGAACGGAAGGACAGACGCATGTCTGCGAAAACCATCGTCATCACCGGCACCTCGAGTGGATTCGGACGCCTGACCGTGCGTCGATTCAGCGAAGCGGGATGGAACGTCGTCGCAACGGTCCGTAAGGAGTCCGACCTTGATGCCCATGTCGGGCAATCGAATGTGAAGACGTTGCTACTCGACGTGAACGACGGGCTCGCCGACCTGGAATTCGGCGAAATCGCCCGCGCTCAGTTCGGCAGGGTCGACGCCCTGATCAACAATGCCGGTTACCTCCAGTCCGGGCCGCTGGAGGCCAGCACCATGGACCAGGTTCACCGCCAGTTCCAGACCAATGTCTTCGGCCTGATCGCACTGAACAAGGCGTTCATTCCGATTCTGCGCGAGCAGCGTTCCGGGGTGATCGTGAACGTCAGCTCGATCAGCGCCGACGCGGGCTACCCCTACACCTCGGTATATCAGGCCTCCAAGGCCGCGGTCGCGGCGTTGACCGAAGGCCTGCATGCCGAACTCGCCGAGTTCGGCGTTGCGGTCAAAGCCCTGCACCCGGGCAATATGGACACAGAGATCTTCAACAAGGTCGACCTGCCCGCCGACATGCCTGCCGCCTACCGAGAGCCGATGGACCGGTTCTTCTCCGCCAACGTGGTCCGTTCCGACCCGGCGCTGACCGCGGAGGTGATCTGGCGCATGGTCACCGACGGCGACACCCGCAAAGTGCACTACTACAGCGGCCCCGACGGTGAGGCGATTCCCCGCGTCAAGCAACTCCTGGGCCAGGACTGGTACCTCGACGAACACAATGCCAGCAATCGCCAGGAAGCCAGCCCGCTCTGGCAGACGCTCATGCCCCGCCCGAAGTCCGAGAACCACAGCTGAACCGGTTGCGAAATGACCCGCGGCCCCGGCTGCGGGCATTCCCGCCGATCAGACTCCATTCTGAGCATTAGGAAGAACACATGAAATCGACTCGGGCCGAACGGAACTCGCCTCGGCGTGGGCTATGTGTCGCGATTACCGGACTGGCGGCCATCGCCGTGACCACCGCAATGGCGAATCCGGCCGCCGCATCCCCCGCCAGTGGTGTCACCGGCACGATTCTCGGCCAGACCAGCATCGGCGGCACCGATTACATTCTCCGCGAAATCACCATCGCGCCTGGCGGATCCACGGGCTGGCACTACCACGACGGCCCCGTCTACGGCACGGTACGTAGCGGTGTCCTGTCGCACTACCACTCCGACTGCTCACTCGACGGCGTCTACCATGCGGGCGAGTCCCTGGTCGAAACCCCAAGCCCCAGTTACATTCACATCGGTCGTAATCTGGGTTCCGAGCCACTGGTGCTGGACGTGCTCTACGTTCTGCCGTCTCACAGCCCGCTGTCGGAGGATGTGCCTGCCCCCGAATGTGACCGGTAAGAAGAGTCGTTGCGCCCGGACGGACCGACCGACGGTGGATTCTCCCTTCTATGTGGTGCATCTGCGGCGCGCGCTCTGAAAGACCTGTCCCGCAAAGTAAACGACCCGCTGAGCCGCAGCGTGCCAATCGCGGGTCCATCGTCGAAACGCCGGGCCTTGCCCGGCTTGATACGGAGTGATCTGTCATGCCCGCAAGTACGACCGTTCCAGCGCTGCCGCCTACCGCGGTGATGATGCAGATCCTGGGCGGATTCCAGACGTCCCAGGCAGCCTATGTAGTGGCGAAGCTGGGAATTGCCACGATTCTCGAGCAGGAAGGCCCGAAGGCGGTCGCTGAACTTGCCGAGCGCACGGGAGCGCAGCCCGATGCGCTGCGTCGCCTGATCCGGACGCTCGCGCCGCTCGGATTGTTCGCCACCGATGACGACCGCGTCAGCATCACGCCGTTGGGGGCAACCCTGTCGGAGACGCACGCACAGTCGCTCTACGACATGGCGTGTATGTGGATGGAGACCCACTACCTGCCGTTCAGCGAGCTGCTCTACGGCGTGCGCACCGGCAGGCCCGCGGCCGAGAAGTACTACGGACAACCGGTCTTGACCTGGTTGGCGGCCGACCCGGAGCGAGCGGCACAATTCGCCCGGGCCATGGCTGAGGTGACGTCGAGCTTGCGCACCGGCATGTTCGACGGCTACCGGCTTCCGGCGGGCAGGACGGTGGCCGATATCGGCGGCGGTGACGGCAGCGTTCTCGTCGAACTTCTGTCACGCGGCGAAGCCGACCGCCAGGGGATCGTGTTCGATCAGCCCAACATCACACCCGAAGCCGAGAAGACCATCGCAGCCGCGGGTCTGGCCGAGCGTGTAGACGTCGTGGCGGGAGACTTTTTCGCTGCGGTGCCGACCGCCGACATCTACGTCCTCGGCTATATCCTGCACGACTGGGACGACGTGTCGAGCCGGCGCATCCTGACCTCCATCGCCGCTGCGGCAGCACCGGGAGCGCGGGTTCTCGTCATCGAGGGAATGGTGCCCGCCGGTGACACGCCTCACCTGACCAAGGCGATCGACCTGACAATGCTGGGAATGCTCACCGGAAAGGAACGCGGCGAGCAGGAATACCGGGAACTGCTAGACAGTGCTGGATTCACGCTCGACCGGGTGGTGGCCACGCCGAGCCCTTACTCGATCCTGGAAGCCACGCTGCGTTGAGACAGCTGGTGGCCGCGCACAACGCGGCCACCAGCTTCACCGATGCGGCCGATCAAGCTTGGCGCTGGGGCATTTCGGCGATGAGGGTCGGCAGGTGCTGGTGTATCGCGGGTCCGTGTCCTGGGACCAGGACGTGTGCCTGTTCGACGGCAAGCGCCTGCACGCTGTCCATTGTTCGAGTTTCGTTGTGGTTGAACACGTTTGGCAGTAGTTGGGGGCCTGGCCCCGGTAGTAGGGGGTGGCCGGTGACGAGAGCGTCCCCGGAGAACAACACGCCTTCGGAGGGCATGAGGTAGGCGGTATGACCGTTGGTGTGCCCTGGTGTGGGAATTGCGACGAACCCGCCCGGCAGCGCCGTCAGGACAGCCGGGTCCGCCGCCTGGGCGGTGGGTACCCGCATTCCGATATGACCGGCGACCGCGCGTGCTGTCTGCATCACCCACCGGGCCCCGCGTCGCGTTCTCAGTTCCCGCAGCATCTCGGGTGCGGTGATCTGTTGCAGGTATTCACGTTTGGCGTGCGGGACTTCCTGTTCGCCGGTGTAGACGGCCACTCCGGTTCGCTCGACGAGCACGGGTATGGCGCCGATGTGGTCGAGATGGGCGTGGGTGAGTAGGACAGCGGCGATATCGCCCAGCGTATGACCGATTCGACGTACGGAATCGAATACCGCGGCCGTGTCCGCCGGATAGCCGGCGTCGATGATCGTGACACCCGAACCGTCGCTGACCAACGCCCAGTTGACGTTGGTTCCCGACACCATGTGTACCGAGTCGGAAACCTGCTCGATTTTCATGTCGAAGACGCTATGGAGCAAGCGGATTCCGTCGCGAGCGTTGAATGACGTAATCCCTGTCAGAGGAGCGACTTCGACAGGCAACCGCAGCCTTTTCCTTGCCGAAGCGGGATTACGTCACCTCAGAGTCAACTGACTGATACGGCGGTACGCCCTCCGCCGCGAAGGTATTTCCATGACTGCGGTACGTTTTCAGCTCCTGTCCGCCCTGTCGCCCGCTGAAGTCCTGGGGGTGGAAGGAACTGCCGTCGCCTGGGAACGTGCCTGCTACGAATGGAGCCCCGGCGGCGACACCGTCACCATCACCACCCTGGATTCCAAGCGCTTCGGCGCAGGCGGCGGCTGGACCTTCCGAATCACACCCGAATCCGACTGCAGCCGAATCGATGTCGAGCTCACTCGGACCCCGCAGACAGTGAAGGGCAAGCTGCTCGCGGCGTTGCTGCCCTTGGTCGGCCCGTCCTCATTGCGAAAGTCCCTCGCCCGCCCGCTGCAAGCGGCGTGAGAGCCGCGCCAATTCGAGGAGGAGAACGAAATGTATCGGACTTACCCGGACACAGAGCGGATTGTGATTTCGCCGGACGGGCGGCGGGCGGCATTGGCCGGTGCGCTGGGCAGCGTGGTCGAGCTGTACGACTTTCTGACCTACGGGCTCGCGGCGGCGAGCGTGTTCGGGAAGTTGTTCTTTCCGGCGGCGGCTCCATGGGTCGGTGTGCTGCTGTCGTTCGCGACCTTCGGTGCGGGTTTCGTCGCCCGGGTGTTCGGGGCGGCGGTGTTGGGGAATCTTGGTGATCGGTTGGGGCGCAAGCCTGTACTGCTGCTGTCGGTAGGCGTCGGCGGGCTTGCGACGGTGGCGATCGGCGTGCTTCCGACCTACGCCGCAATCGGTGTGCTGGCGCCGTTGACACTGGTGCTGCTGCGGGTAGTACAGGGCTTTTTCGTCGGCGGTGAAGTCGGTGGCGGGATTCTGGTCGCCGTCGAGCATGCGCCACCCGGTCGTCGTGGCTGGTACGGAAGCTGGATCATCACCGCTCTGGTCGGCGGTTCGGTCCTGGCCGTCCTCGCCTCATTGCTTGCGCATACGGTGGCCGGTACCTCGTTCATCACCTGGGGTTGGCGTCTGCCGTTCCTGATCAGCGCGGTGCCGACCGTGGTAACGCTGCTGGTGCGCGCGGGATTGCCGGAGACGCCTGAATTCGAAATCCAAAGGGACAAGGACGATCTGGTCCGCTGGCCGTGGCTGCGGGTGTGGCGAACAGCGTGGCGGCGGATCGCGACCGTGGCGGCCGTGAATACCGGGCTGACCATGATGACCTTCACCCTCATCACCTTCGTCCTGTCCTACGGGTCGAACACATTGCACATCGCGCAGCCGGTATTGCAGCACGCGACATTGCTTGCTCAGATCCTCCTATTGCCTTCCGCCCTGCTGTTCGGGTGCTCGAGCGACCGCTACGGTGCACTGCGAATCATGCTGGGCGGAGCGATTTTCAATACTTTGGTCGCATTCCCGCTCTTCTGGTTGCTGGATACCATGCAACCCCTGCTCCTCACCCTGGCGATCTGCATCGCACAGACGGGCACCGGTGCCATGCTGGGCCCGCTGGCCGCAGCGTTCACCGAAGCATTCGACGTTCGCGTCCGGTACAGCGGTCTGTCGTTGGGTTACCAGATCGGGGCAGTGCTCGGCGGCGGCCTGGTTCCGCTGGTCGGAACCGCACTCGTGCACTGGTCCGGCGGAGCCTCGTGGCCCGTCGCGCTGTACTTGTCGGTAGGCGGCCTGATCAGCGTCATCGGCGTACTCGCAATGCGCAATGCGCGCCGCGTGAGCTGAGCCTGCGCAGAAGCCGTGGAAAGACAGCGGTACGGGAGCGACACGGGCCTGTCCCACCCCGAAACGGCCGGAATTGGCAACAGATTTGGCAACCGGCGACGGCGAAACCCGGCGGGCCGCGTGATACGACACGGACAGCATGGACGAACGAAACACCGCTGACCAGCACAGAACGGATTCCCCGGTACGCAGAGGGACCGTGTGTGACGGGTCCTCGTTGGCTCATAACCCAGAGGTCGCAGGTTCAAATCCTGTCCCCGCTACTAGGCAAAAGGCCCGGAACCATCAGGTTCCGGGCCTTTTTCGCGAGCTGGCGCCGGATGCAGCTGCGTCTTCGTCCATACCGGGGGGACATGCCGGGCCCACATCGCCCAGCGTCTGCTCGAGGCCAACAGCCGCAGCTTCGATACCACCCAGTCGCAAATTTGCTGGAGGTCGAAGAGGGCAGCAAGCTCCTCAGAAGTTCAGTGCCTCATGACGTTTGGCTGTCTTGATGTCCTGCATGGGAGCGCTGCCTTCCAGAAGGCTGCGGGGCCCAAGACGATTCACTGGATCGAGGGTGCCAGTCACGTCGATCTCTATGACAGGGAGCAGTACGTCGGTCCGGCTGTGGAGCAGCTCACCGATTTCTTCGCTGAGAAGCTCCATCTGATCGTTTGAGCGCATCGCGGTTCCGTTCCTGCGGCGTCGAATTACGTCGGCTGGAGCGTCAGGTGACTGATGTGCCGGTGCTGGTGCGCTGGCCACAGTGAGGGGGACGTTCCAACCGAGGAGAGATCTTGAAAAGACGGCTTCTGACACTCGCGACCGTCGGCATCACGGTGGCCGGCGGCGCCGCCATCTACGCACTGGTGGACAGGTCGGACGATTCCACGGCGGCTCCCGCGAGCGCAACCGGGTTCAGCTGCTCCACATTCCAGATACCGGCACCGGCCGGCGCCACCGTGGAGTCCCTGACGGCGACCAACGTCCCTGCGGGAACGTTTCAGGTCCCCGGGAGCCCGCCGCTGGGCGGCTACCCCGTGCCCGACGTCCCCGCGCACTGTGAAGTGACAGTCACGCTGACCCACCCCGGGGCGAACGACCACGCCAAGGTGCAGGTCTGGCTGCCGGAGTCCGGCTGGAACGGCCGATTCCAGGCGGTCGGTGGCGCCGCCTACGCCGCGGGGAACATCGGTAGCGTGGCCACGGCCATCAAGCAGGGCTACGCGGCCGCGACCACAGACGCCGGCGTGGATACCAGCGGCCTGGACACCAGTTGGGCGCTGACCTTGAGCGGTCAGGTCAACACCGCTCTGCTCGAGAACTTTGCCTCCCGCTCGGTGCACGAGCTGGCCGTCGTCGGCAAGCAGGTCGTCACCGACATCTATGGCCATGCCGCGTCCTACGCCTACTGGAACGGCTGCTCCACCGGCGGGCGACAGGGCTACATGGAGGCCCAGAAGTACCCGGCCGACTTCAACGGCATCAACGCCGACGCCCCGGCCATCAACTGGAACCAGTTCGAGGTCGCCACGCTATGGCCGCAGGTGGTGATGAAAGAGGCGCACACCTACCCGACCACGTGCGAGTTCAACGCATTCAACCAGGCCGCGGTCAAGGCCTGTGATGCGGTCGACGGCCTTGCCGACGGTCTGATCAGCGACCCGAGCCGGTGCAACTTCGACCCGCGCCGGCTGATCGGCACCAAGGTTCAGTGCGACGGTAAGGAGTACACGATCAGCGAGGCCGACGCCGACGTGGTCCGCAAGATCTGGGACGGTCCGCGGGACACTAACGGCCAGCGGCTATGGTACGGCCTGCCGATCGGCGCCGACTTCAGCAACCTGACGGCCAGTACCACTGGCGCCGATGGTGCCACCGTGGGCTCGCCGTTCCCCGTCCCCGCGCAGTGGGTCGCCACGTTCGTCGAGAAGCAGCCCACCTTCAACACCGCGAACCTCACCTACGCGCAGTTCGACGAGATCTTCCAGAAGGCCCGCTCCGAGTACGACTCGATCATCGGCACCTCCGACCCGAACCTCTCGGCGTTCCGCGACGCGGGCGGCAAGATCATCACCTGGCAGGGCGACGCCGACCAGCTGATCCCCACTGCGGGCACCGTTGACTACCGCAACCGCGTGGATGCGCAGATGGGCGGCACCACCAAGGTCGACGACTTCTACCGCGTCTTCCTGGCACCGGGCGCCGCGCACTGCGCCCTCACCGGTAGCACCGTCAACGACCTGACCGCCCTGACAGCGTGGGTTGAGCATGGCCAGGCACCGGACGTCCTGCGGGCCACCCTGACCACTGCCACCGGCCAGACTGTCTCGCGCGACCTCTGCCGTCTCCCGTTGGTCTCCCATTACAGCGGCGACGGCGACCCGACGTCCCCGACCAGCTTCCGTTGCGTCGCACCCTCGCCCTAGCACCGACCATCCCGGCCTGGGCTGGGCCGCCCTCTCGAAAAGGGAACGGGCCCAGCCCAGTTCGCGCAGACATTCCAGACGACGAAAGGAGCCGAAGATGCCGGAGACCGAACCCGAGAACATGGCGGGCGGCGCTCCCGTGGCTCGGAGAACGATGTTCGGCATGCTCGGCCTCGGTGCGGCGGGGCTGATTACAGCGCCGTACGTGCAGGCCGGTTGGGAGGGTTTGCTGGCCAAGGCATCTCAGAACGATCCGACCGGACTCACCGGCCTGCTCCCGAACCCGGGCGGGTTCCGGTACTACAGCGTTGTCCGCTCGGTACCGCGCAAAGGCGAGACCGACTACGAGCTGAAAATCGACGGCCTGGTGGACCGGGCGCGGACGTACACGCTCGCGGACCTGCGCGCGTTGCCCCAGACCCGGGTCGTCCACGACGTGCAATGCACCGACGGCTGGCGCGTCGAGAAGGTGCCGTTCGAGGGTGTGAAACTGTCCGACTTGCTGGACGACGCCGGGGTCAGCGCAGGCGGCGAAGCGCTGAGTTTCGGCTGTTTCGACGGTGCGTACACCGAGAGCCTCACGCTGGAGCAGGCCCGGCGCTCCGACGTGCTGGTGGCTCTGCGGATGCAGGACGCGCCGATCACGCATGAGCACGGCGGCCCGGTCAGGCTCTATGTGGCGCCGATGTACTTCTACAAGTCCGCCAAATGGTTGTCCGGCATATCGGTCACCAGCCGGGTCATCCCCGGCTACTGGGAGGAGCGCGGGTACGACGTGGACGGCTGGCTCGATGGCACGGAGTGAACCGCAGACGGGAGGGCATCCCGAACGGTGGCCTCGACGGCGCGGTGTGCGGCGGTTCACCGCAGCCGAGCGGGTGGTCCACCGCGCCACCGGAACGCTGATGCTGCTGTGCGCGACGACCGCAGCCTGCCTGTATATCGGGCCGCTGGCTCAATTGGTGGGTCGACGAGACATCGTGGTGATTGTCCACGAGTGGTCGGGCGTCCTACTGCCTGTGCCGGTCCTGCTGGGGTTGTTCTCGCCGGCCTTCCGCGCCGATCTCCGCAGGCTGAACCGCTTCGCGCCGTACGACCGGCGCTGGCTGCGTGCGGTCCGCCGGCGCCTGACCGCTCCGTCGGAGCGCCCCGCCGGTAAGTTCAACGCCGGCCAGAAGCTCTACGCGGGCTGGATCGCCGGCGCCGTGCTGGTGATGATGTTCACGGGCCTGCTGATGTGGTTCATGCACCTGCTCCCGGGCATCTCCCGGACCAGCGCGATCTTCGTGCACGACGTCCTCGCGTGGGGTATCGCGGCCGTGCTGGCGGGTCACATGCGAAAGGCGTACCAGGATCCGGAGGCGCGGCGCGGCATGCGGACCGGGTACGTGGACCGGGTCTGGGCGGACCGGGAGCATCCCCTGTGGCTGGTCGAGGACCAGCCGACCACGGATCGGAGTCCCGAATCCTTTGTGTAGTGCGCGAAGAATCCCGGATAAGGTCTGAAGCGGGTGTGGTTGCCGCACAAGCGGTTCCGGATTTCTTTCGAACATCCCCGCGGAGACCGCCCAGCCGAATCCGTCGGATGACGCTGTGCTGACGTAATGGCGGCGGCATCCGCGTTGAACCTGGCTCCCGGCAGGAATCGGGCGTCTCGCCCAAATCTGTTGAGCGCGGAGTGGTTCGATGCGTGGCAGCCCAGGGTGTGTCCCCTCCACCGTCCATGACACCGGAGTCCGGAAACCCTGCCGAAACGGGATTACGTCAAGACAGCGTCATCTGACAGATTCGGCGCCCCGCCGCCGGCGGCGAAGGTATTCCCATGGCTACCGTCCGATTTCACCTGACGTCCACCCTGTCTCCCGCCGAAGTCATGCACGTGCTCACCGACTTCGGACCCACCCGTCCAGAGGTGTGGCCGACTATCGACGCCGAACACTTCGTCGTCCACGAGCGTGGCGAGAACTGGGCCGAGGTCACCGAAGGCACCGCCGCCGCATGGGAACGCGCCCGCTACGAATGGGATCCGGCCGGGGATACCGTCACCATCACCACGCTGGACTCCAAGCTCTTCGGCGCGGGCGGCGGCTGGGTCTTCCGCATCACGCCCGACCTGCCCGGCTGCCGGGTCGACGTCGAGCTGACCCGGACCCCGCAGGCGCTCAAGGGCAAGATCCTGGCGGCGTTGCTACCTCTGGTCGGGCCGCCCTCGCTGCGCAAGTCCTTCGCCACCCCACTGCGGGCCGCGTGATCTCCATGCCGTAGGTCGAGGCGCTCGTACTTCGCTCTCCCACAATCCATGCCATCGCGGAGCGACGGCGATCCCGAAAGGCTCATGCAATGAACCCGCCGAAGTCCGAACAACGCGTCATCGCAGAGCTTTTCGTCTGCGGCCCGGTAGCGATGCTGATCTGGTCGGAGACCGCCGTGCTGCACGGTCGCGGACCATCCGCGCGGGAACTCATGCGCTAGTCGCGAGAACAGCGACACCATCGACAGTCGCGGGAGGTCCGCACACCATTGCCTGGACCCACCCCGAGATCGTGAACCCCGCACTGCTGGAGTTCCTCTCATGACCGCATTCCCTCGGCCACCCGTCGCCGCGCCGGACCAACTGGAAACACGCTGCCGGAATCTCGAACAGGGATAGGGGTGGTCGTGGTGCTCGGGTTCGCGCTGTGCGTAGTCGACCAGCAGACCGAAGCGAGTCCGCCGCCCAGGGACGACGCGGCGGGGTGGCCCGCAGGCCCCTGACGTGGTCTGAAATGATTATGTGTCTGAAAAGCCTGCGAAACCGACCGCGAATGGCGAGAATTGTCTATGCTGCGCAGCGGAACGAGGACCTGCCGCCGCACCGCCCGAAACCCCTTCGGCACCAGAGGAATTGGACAATGAGCAGGCTGGCGACAGCGTGCGCGGCGATCTTGGTTGCCGCGGGCGTCACGGTCGGGACCACGGTGGCCGGCGATGCGCGGGCGGAGACGCACGGCGCACTGCCCTGCACCCCGTACACCGCGATTCTCGCGCCGGGGACCTGGGAGACGCGTTTCGATGCGGATCCGATGGTGCCGGTCGGCATGCTCCGGCCGATCGGCGATGGGCTGCAACGGCAGTACGGCAGTGACATCACCGTGCTCTATGCCCCGTATGCGGCAAGCGCTTTCGATCAGGGACTGAGCTATGCGCAATCCCTGAGCACCCTCGAATCCCGGCTGCACCAGATGGCGAGCAGCCTGTGCGGTTCGACGCGAGTCTTCCTTGCCGGGTACAGCCAGGGCGCGGACGGAATCGGCGATTTCGCGACCGAGATCGGCAATGGCGAGGGGCCGATCAGCGCCGATCGGGTGGTCGGCGTGGGGCTGCTGGCCGATCCGCATCGCGATCCGAGAACCACTCTCTCGCTGGGCGACCCGCAACCCGGTCACGGCATCGCCGGGACGCGGAGTCAGGACTTCGGTGCGCTGACCGATCGGGTGCGCACCCTGTGCGTCGAAGGCGACCTGTACTGCTCGCTCAATGCCGCCACGTCCCCGTTCCTTTTCGCGCTCGGCCGGGTGCTCAGCGGTGACTCCGCGATGATCGCATCCCTGATTCCCGCGGGCACGGATCCCAGCACACTGCTCGCGCAGGCTGTGAAGGTCGGCGCCGGTTGGACGGCGACCGCGGCGAACCTGCCCGCCATTCTCCAAAGCCTCACCAACCTCCCCGATCTGATCCAAGCGGGCGATATCAGTGGCGCGCACGAGATCGCGAGCAACCTCAATATGGCCCTGGCTCCGATGGTCCAGGCCGCCGCGGGCGTGGACCTGCCTCTCATCGGCTCGGTCATCCGGGCGGCGGCGGCCATCGACCCGTCGGGCTGGACCGCCGCTGCCAGCGTGATCGCCGATGCCCTGACCCAGATCGACATCCTGCGCATCGCGGGGAATGTCGGCCGCATGCAGGACACCCTCTGGCGCGCAGTCGAATCCCTCACTCGCAACGACGCGTCCGGCGCCGCTGCCGAAGTGGCGACCCTCGCCCCGGCCGGACTCGATCTGGCCGGCTCCGTTCTCGGCCCCCTCACCAACGCCGTACGGGGTGATCTCCGCGTCGCCGCGCAAACCCTGCTCAGCATCGGCGGTATCGACAGCATCAACGATCTGCTGGAACTGAGCCGCCAGGGCGTCGACATGGCCACCTTCTACGCCTCGAAGGCGCACGTCGACTACGGCGACGACGCACAGATACTCCTGGGCTTCCTGGGCTCCCTGGCTGCTTGACAGGACGCCGCTCCCCGCCCCGGAACCACTGGTTCCGGGGCTGCCCGCGTTGGGGCGGGTTAGGATCTGTGTGATTCATGGACCGGTGGGGAGCCGGACCTGAGGGGGAGCGAAACATGGTGACTACCACCGATATACCCGTGATCGGCCGCAGAGAGCGCAACCGGCAGCGGGTCCGTGCCCGGATCTACACGTCCGCGCTGGAGTTGTTCGCCGAAAAGGGCTACGACGCAACGACGATCGACGAGATAGCGGAACGCGCGGACGTGTCGCGCGGCACCTTCTTCAATCACTTCCCGCGCAAGGAAGACCTCATCACCGAGTGGGCCGAGGACCGGCGCCGCACACTGATGGACCGCATCGAGCAGCCGCTCGGGGCCGGGGCGAGCGACACCGGCGCGCTGTTGCACCGGTGCATGGCCGGTCTCGCCCAGCTCAGCGAGGCGCAGCGCGGAGTCACCGAGATCATGCTGACGGCGTGGGTGAAGACGGGCCGGCCCCTCACCGAAGAGCCCTACACCGCCGAGGTTTTCGCGCGGATCGTCGAGATCGGCGTCCGGCGCGGCGACATCGACGCACGCGTGGATCCGGTCCTGCTGGGGAACCTGCTCCGCGACGCCTACCTCGGGGTCGTGTACCGCTGGGCCCGCCGCACGACCGACCGGGAGCGGATAGCCGGCGAACTGCGCGACGTACTCGACGTCATCCTGCGAGGTGTCGCAACCAACAAGGTCGCCGGGACCGAGAACGGTTGGCCCGCAGCGTGACCGAACCCGCCGACTTACCGTGAATGTGATCTGAACGCCATTCGTGGTCGAGTCATGCGGATCGAATCATGCACTTTGGCACGAAATGTCCCCTAGCAGGCGCGTTCCATCCCCGTCCCGCCGTCCGAACACCGATAGATTTGCCCGGTCCGGGCCCAACGAGGGGTGGGTCCGCACATACCTTGGAGCGGGCGCGGAATGGAGGCTCGATGCCCAGCGGGGCGATGCGGGAGAGGATCGCGGGATTCACGGCCCCGCGCCCGCTGACCCCCGCTGCCGCTCGCCCGGCCGCAACGCAACACCACGAGGAGACACCACCCATGGAGCGTTTCGACTCGGTGTCATGGACGCGCTCGGTCTGGAGACGGCGCACGTGGTGGGTCTGTCCTACGGCGGCGGCATCGCGAGTCGCCGAGCGCATCCCGGTGGCCGAGTACCGCGAGCTGCCCGGCACCCCGCACATGCAGACCCTGGAGCAGCCCACGCTGGTCGCGGCGGCGCTCGACGACTTCCTGCCCGCAGACCGCTGACGACCCTCAGGCCAGGGCGCTGCCCCGCTGCCAGTCCGGCCAGAGGATGGTCCAGTCACCGCCCTGCCCGATGTCGAGCGGATCGCCGCCGGTATTGCGGACCTCGACCACATCGCCGGGGTTGGCGAAGTCGAAGAACCAGGCGGCGTCCGCGGGACTGAGGTTGAGGCAGCCGTGCGAGACGTTGGTATTGCCCTGCGCCCAGACCGTCGCGGCGAGTTCGTGCAGGTAGATGCCATCGTGGCTGATGCGGACGGCGTTTCTGATGTTTTCGCGGTAGCCGAGGCCGGAGTTGACGGGCAGGCCGTAGCTGGAGGAGTCCATGCTGACGACGCTGTTCTTGTCGAGGACGGTGTAGACCCCGGGATGGGTCCAGAACGACAGCACCCGCCCGCCCACCACGGCGGTACCGCCCCGGCCCATGGACGTGGGCATGCTGCGAACCAGGTTGCCGTTCTCGAAGACCTCGATGTGCTTGGTGTTGTCGTCGGCGATGGCGATGTGGGAGGGGCCGACCACCACGGAGACCCGCTGGTCGTCCCGGCCGTACACGCCGTCTCCGAGGCGGGTGCCGAACAGGTTCGCCGCCACCGTGATCCGGGTGCCGGGCGTGTGATAGTTCTCCGGACGCCAGTGCGCATTGCGATCGTCGAGCCAGTACCACGCGCCCGGCACGTGGGGCTCGGTGGTGACCCGGAGGGTGCGTTCCGCGGCGGCTCGGTCGACGGCCTCGTCGAAGTGCGCGACCAGCACCAGGCCGATGCCGTAGGTTTCACCATCCTGGATGTCGAGGAGATTGTTCGAGCGGAAGGAGACGCTGGTCAGCGTGTCGGGCCGGACAGTGGTGAAGACGGCGGTGGTGCCGACGTCGCCGGTCTCGCCGTTCGCCACCACCGACGCCGTATAGGTGTGGCCGTAGCCGAGTGGTTCGGAACTGATCCAGGCCAGGCGATCCGCGGAGAGCGCGCCCGGTAGCGGTCGGCCGGTTTCGTCGATCCAGGAGACCGAGGTCAAGGTCCCGTTGAGCACACCGACCCGGCCGAGTTGGCGCGGACTCAACTCACGCCCGGCGGCCACGGGCGGAAACACGATGGCCGCGGGCCGCAAGGCGCGCGGGAGCAGCCCGTTGCCCCGGTACGGCACGCTGCCGGCGACGAACAGGCCGCCCAGCCCCATGATCCCGGTCAATACCTGACGACGTCGCAGCCCCAACGCGCGCTCCCTTCGACCTGATCGCGGACCCGGCTCGGTCGTGTCAGCATCGCGCCGCCGGCCAACAAGATCACGACGCCGGACGGGATCTCCACCGTTCCGTCGCGTAACCGACACCTGGCGGCAATCGAGCGGGAGTGCTCAGCGGGTCGGTATCACTTTCAGCGTCGCGCGATCACTTCAGCGTCGCGTGCATGAGGTAGACGTTGTAGCTGTTCCAGGTGGAGATGGTGAAGTAGAGGTCCTTGGCGGTGGACCAGGGGTGGATGAAGCCGCCGTAGGCGGTGGGGTAGTCGTCGGTGCTGAGCAGCGGGGTCGGATCCGACCAGGCGCCCTGGGGTTCGGTGGCGGTGCGGAGGACGATCTGGTTGCGGGTGACGTCGAGGTAGACCATCCGCCACTGGTTCGACTCGGGGTCGTAGTGGATGGACAGTTCGCTGGCGGTGCCGGAAACCAGTGGGGTGGCGAGCAATTCGTTGGGGCCGTCGGCGGGGGTCCAGGTGTCGTCGATCCAGTACTGGTAGGCCGATTTGTTCAGGACCTGGTCGGCGGGGACGCGGGCGAGGCCGATGACGCCGAGGCGGCCGTTGGGTGTGCCGAACATGTAGACGTAGTCGCCGTGCGGAACCATGGTGGCGACCTGGAAGCGGCCGAGCCCGAACAGGTTGTCCCAGCGGGCCCACTGCGATTTGGTCCAGGTGCGGCCGTCGTCGTCGGACCAGGCGATGCCGCCCAGGTTGGTCGACCACATGCCGGGGATCTGGGACCAGTGGTTGACCGACATGTAGGTCAGGTACTGGCGGTCGCCGACGGCGAATCCCGAGGTGGGGATGGTGGTGGTCTCGAAGTTCTTGATCTTGCGGCTGTCGAGCAGTTCGGCGGCGTGGCAGCGGCTGTTCTGCACGAAGTCGTCCAGGATCAGACCCTGCGACAGATCGCGAGTGCTGCTGTAGGCCAGCACATTGCTGCGCCAGTCCTGCTGGTCGGTGCCGGCGCCGGTGGGTTTCCAGCCCTTGCCGAAGGTGTCGCCGAACATGACGGCGACCTGGCCGGGCTTGGTCTCCCACATGAGCCCGAGGTCGGTGCCGTCGACCGACCAGCGCATGTTCGTGCGATTGACCGATCCCTGCCCGGTGACCTGGTTGACCAGCTGGACCGAATCCACCTGCGGCGCGGCCACCGCCGCGGCCACCGGCGCGGGCGCGGCGGACTGGACGGCCGCGGTGGGCGCGGCCTGGGGTTCGGGTGGTTCGCCGCCCGGCACCACGATCGGGATGGGTTCGGGCTCGGTGGTGATCTCGACCTGCGGCAGCGACGCGCTGCCGCCGCCGGGCTGATTCGCCGGGGCCGGGACGGTGTCGCGGACCTCCGGGCACGGATTGGCGCAGGGATCGGCGGGCAGCGCGACCGGATCGACGCGGGTGTTGTCGGGCTTCGGGCCGGGCACCTGGACGGTGACGATCTGGGGCACCGGCACCGGGACCTTGATGGTCTGATTGCCCTGCGGCTGGACGCCGTTCGGGTCCGCTCGGCGGTCCAGCGGATCGAATCCGGTCTCGCCGCAGCTGTTCACCGGCGCGGGCGCCCAGGGATGCGGCGCGGCCCCGGCGGGCGGCGCGGGCAGCAGCATCGCGCCCAGTGCGACGACGCCCGAGAGTGCGGGCGCCGCAGGGAATCCGGAATGACTCGACCAGCGGCGGGATCGAATTCCCATGTGGTGTGCGGCTCCTCGTCCAAAATCGGCTGACTCACCCTAGTCCGGCTCCGCCCGCTGCGCGTAACGGCACGAACCGGTCAGGGTATCGGTCGTTCCGGGCCGTCACCGCCCACGCCGGTGGCGGCGGCGCGTCGCCAGGGCGGCAGACTGAGCGGTAATGAAGCTGCCTGATCTTCCCGACCTCCCCGTACGCCCGGCGCTGGACCGCATCGCGGCCACCCTGGGTGAGTGCGGGACCGCCGTGCTGGTCGCGCCGCCCGGAACCGGCAAGACGACGCTGGTTCCGCTGGCTCTGGCCGCGACCACCGGCGGACGGGTGGTGGTGGCGGAGCCGCGCCGGCTGGCCGCGCGGGCGGCGGCCGCGCGCATGGCGGCGCTGCTGGGCGAGCGGGTCGGAGAGACCGTCGGGTATGCGGTGCGCGGGGACCGGAAGGTGGGGGCCGGGACCCGGATCGAGGTGGTGACCTCCGGGCTGCTGGTGCGGCGGCTGCAGAACGATCCGGAGCTGGCCGGGGTCGACGTGGTCGTCATGGACGAGTGCCACGAACGACACCTGGACGCGGATCTGCTGCTGGCCCTGCTCCTGGATGCCCGGGCCGGGCTGCGGCCGGACCTGCGGGTGCTGGCGACTTCGGCGACCGTTGCGGCGGAACGGCTTTCGGCGCTGCTGGGCGGGGAGGGGGAGCCCGCCGCGCCGGTGCTGGAGGTGCGGGGCCGGGCCTATCCGGTCGAGCTGGCGTACGTGCCGCCGGCCGCCCGGGAGCGGATCGAGCAGCAGGTGGCGCGGGTGACCCGCCAGGCATTGGCGGGCAGCGCGGGCGATGTGCTGGTCTTCCTGCCCGGGGCGGGGGAGATCCGCCGGACCGCCGACCTGTTGTCGGGACTGCCCGACGTGGACGTGCTGCCCTTGCACGGCAGGCTGTCCGCCGCGGCCCAGGACGTGGCGCTGCGGCCGGGCGCGCGGCGGCGGGTGGTGCTGTCCACAGCGGTGGCCGAATCCAGTCTGACCGTGCCGGGGGTGCGGGCGGTGGTGGACTCGGGGCTGGCGCGGGTGCCGCGCATCGATCATCGGCGCGGGCTGTCCGGGCTTGCGACCGTGCGGGTTTCGGCCGCGGTAGCCGAGCAGCGGGCCGGACGCGCGGGCCGAGAAGGCCCGGGGTGGGCGTGGCGGTGCTGGCCGGAATACGAGCACGCGACCCTGCCCGCGTATCCGGAACCCGAGATCCGCACCGCCGATCTGACCCGGCTGGCCTTGGAATTGGCGTGCTGGGGCACCGTCGACGGGCAGGCGCTGGCCTGGTGGGATGCGCCGCCGGCGGGTGGGCTGGCGGCGGGGCGGGCGGTGCTGCGGGCGCTCGACGCGGTGGATGACCATGGGGCGGTGACGGATCGGGGACGGCGCATGGCGGCTGTCGGATTGCATCCGCGCCTGGCGCGCGCACTGCTCGACGGGGCGCGCGAGGTGGGGGCGCGGGCGGCCGCCGAGGTGGTCGCGCTACTCGATGACGATTCCCTCGCTCCCGGTATCGATCTGGCCGTGGCACTGCGGAGCCTGCGCGGCGACCGGCCCGCCCGCTGGCAGCGGGAGGCGCAGCGGCTGGCGAAACTCGTCGAGGGCGACGGCGTGGACGACCCGGCTCTCGTTGCCGCACTGGCCTATCCGGAACGGCTCGCCCGCCGCCGGGCCCCCGGTTCGGCCAGTTACCTGATGGCGGGCGGCACCGCGGTGACCCTGCCACCGGGCAGCGGGCTGGGCGACGCCGAATGGCTCGCCATCGCGGTGGCCGGGCGCGACCCGGGTCAGGCCGAGGGGCGAATCCGATTGGCCGCCAAGGCAGATGAGCAGCTCGCCCGGCAGGCCGCCGCGAACCTCCTGGAGACCGCCGACGAGGTCGATTGGGCCGACGGCGATCTGGTGGCCCGCCGGGTGCGGCGCCTCGGCGCGATCGTGCTGTCGGAGCAGCCGCTCAGGGAACCGGATCCGAGCCTGGTGTCGGCCGCCCTGCTGCGCGGACTGCGCGCCACCGGCCTGGATCTGCTGCGCTGGGACGAGGATGCCCGCAGCCTGCGGCAGCGCCTGGACTTCCTGCACCGCACCCTCGGCGCGCCCTGGCCCGCCGTCGATGACGACACGCTGCTGGCCGACGCCGAAACCTGGCTCGCCCCAGAGCTTTCCACCGCCCGCCGCCGCGCCGACCTGGAGCGCGCCGACGCGGGTCAGGCCCTGCGCCGCCTGCTCCCGTGGCCCGAGGCCGCACGCCTGGACGAGCTCGCCCCCGAACGACTGGAGGTGCCCTCCGGCAGCCGCGTCCGCCTCGACTACTCCGCGGACCCGCCGGTGCTCGCGGTCAAGGTGCAGGAGATCTTCGGCTGGACCGAGCCGCCGCGCCTGGCCGGCGGCCGTGCCTCGATCCTGCTGCACCTGCTGTCCCCGGCGCAGCGCCCGGTGGCCGTCACCGCCGACCTGCCGTCCTTCTGGCGCACCGGCTGGCCCCAGGTCCGCGCCGACCTGCGCGGCCGCTACCCGAAACACTCCTGGCCCGAGGACCCCACCACGGTCACCGCCCACCGCGGCACCGCTCGCAACGCCGATCGCTCTGGCTGACCGGGGGTCATTGCTCCGACCGCCGCGGACCCATCGCTTCGACTGACGGTGGCTCACCGGACCCGGTGGCGACGGCCGATCGCCGGCCGGCGTGGTCCAATGCTCGGGCTTACGAGGTTCGATCGCTCAGGCTGAAGAGAACGCACCGCTCTGTCCGGCGACGGCCGATCGCTGCGGGTAGCGGTGTCCGGCCGGACCGGGTGGCGGGAGTGAGACTTCAAGGGCAGCATGCGGAATAGCCGGTGACGCCCGGGTGCTGCAAGCGGTGCGTCCGGCGTTCGGATGATGTGGTTCGACCCGCCGGTGAGCAGGCGGAGAGGGAGTGTGGCGGCATGCGTGCGATTCGATTCGACGAATATGGCGGACCGGAGGTGCTGCGGTCGGTGGAGCTCGCGGTGCCGGAGCCGGGGGCTGGGCGGGTATCCATCGACGTCGCCTATGTCGGAGTGAATTTCGCCGATCTGCAGGCGCGGGCCGTGGGCTATCGGGTGCCGGGGCTGCCGTTCGTGCCGGGCCTGGAATTGTCCGGGCGGGTGCGGGCCGTGGGCGAGGGTGTCGAGGGTTTGCGGGTCGGCCAGCCGGTGGCCGCCATCACCGACGGCGGCGCGTACGCCGATGTCGCGGTCGTCTCGGCCGCGACGGTGTTCCCGGTGCCGGAGGGCGTCGATCTGCGCACCGCCGCAACGCTTCCCACGGTGCTGCCGACCGCCTACGCCCTGGTGCACACCGTCGGCCGCCTGCAGCCCGGGGAGACCATGCTGGTGCAGGCCGCGGCGGGCGGCGTCGGCACGGTGGTCGCGCAGATCGCCAAGCTCGCGGGCGCGGGCGCGGTGTACGGCGTGGTGTCCAGCCCGGCCAAGGCCGAGTACGCCCGCGAATACGGTTATGACGCAGCGTTTCTGAACGAGTCCTTCGACGCGGAGGTCGCCGCCGCCACCGGCGGTCGCGGCGTGGACCTCGCGCTGGAGTCCATCGGCGGTGAAACCCTGCGCCGTACAATGGATTCTCTGGCCCGCTTCGGCCGCCTGGTCTCCTTCGGCAATGCGGGCGGTGCGGGCCCGTGGCAGGTCGGCGCGCCCGACCTCTACCCGCAGGGCCGCTCGGTGGCCGGGTTCTCCATTCTCGGCCTGAGCGTCGAGGCCCCGGACGTCCTGCACGAGATTGCCTCGCACGCCTTCGAATTGGCCACCTCCGGCAAGGTACGGCTGCCCATCACCGCCGAGTTCCCGCTCGCCGAGGCCGCGGAAGCGCACCGGCTGATGGCAGGTCGCTCCTCGACCGGCAAGCTGGTGATCGCCGTCAACCCGGAGTAGCGCCCGGCCCGCCTACTGCCCGTTCTTCTCCGGCGCGAGGTTCTCGGCAGCCGTGATGCGACCGGATTCGATGGCGGCCAGCAGGGATTCGCGATCGGCTGCCGTCTGATCGGCGTAGGCCAGCGCGAAGGCTCCGATGGCCTGGTCGAAGACGTCGTTGCTGCCGAGATACGCGGCGATGGCCACCCGATCTCCCGATCGCGCGTGGCCACGCGCCAGCGTGTGCCCGCACAGGCTGGCGTACAGCCGCAGCTGCGCCGCCGACATCTCGTCGATGACCAAGGAGCCCTTCATGTCTCGCAGCTGCCGCCAGTAGTAGAACAGCCCATCGGGCCCGGTCGCCCAGCCCAGGAAGATGTCACCGGCCGCCTGGGTGAGCCGCTGCCCGTGCACCACCCGGTGCCCCTGATGCTGGAACTTGCTGCTCCGCAGATGCGCGGCCAGTACCGAATTCTCGGCCTGCTTCACCTGGAGGAAGAGCGGATCGCCGGTATTGCGGCCGGTCAGCAGCGCGATGAAGCAGCGCGTGCCCACGCTGCCCACGCCCACGACCTTCAAGGCGATATCCCGCAATTCGTACCGATCCAGCAGCACCCGGCGCTCCTCCGGCAGCGTGTCCCGGTAGTTCGAGAGCACCGAGAGCAGTTCGGTGTGCAGCTCTCTCGGTACCGGTCTGAGCAGCGGCGGCTCGGCCTTGATGCGCGGCACGCCATCGGGCCCGGGTTCGGTGAGCTTGTCCAGCGCCTGCAGGCTGGTGCGCGCCCGGGCCCGGCTGATCACCTTCTCGGTCTGCTTGCGGTCGTGCGGGCGCAGCAGCTCGGCGACCCGTTCGGCGTCCACCATCTCGTACCAGACGTCGGTCTCGCCCAGACCCGCCAGCCGCACCATGGCCTCGCGATAGGCCTGCGCCGCCGCGGCCGCCGCCCCGCTCGCCTCGGCGTCGTCGCACCCATTGGCCCGCGCCGCCACCGCCACGCTGGCTGCCAGCCGCTTCACATCCCATTCGAACGGCCCGGGCAGGGTCTCGTCGAAGTCGTTGACGTCGAACACGAGTGACCGCTCCGGCGAGGCGAACAAGCCGAAGTTCGACAGGTGCGCGTCCCCGCACAACTGCACGGTGAGCCCGGTGTTCGGCCCGCTCGCCAGATCGGCCGCCATGATCGCCGGCGCACCCCGATAGAACGGGAACTGCCCGGCCGCCATGCGCGCGTACCGGATCTCCACCAGCTCGGGCACCCGGGTCGCGGCCTGACGCTCCAGCACCGCTATCGGATCCTCCCGATCCGCCGCCGGCTTCCACTCACCGAGCGATCGACGTGGCACCTGCTTCCGTGCGGCCCGCCCGGCCTCCGCCGCCCCGTTACCGCCCGCCGCCGACTCCGCCTCCGATGTCGCCATGGGAGGACTCTAGTTCGACCGCACGCGGATTCCCAGGACCGTGGCCCTGCGGCCGGCGCGATCACGCTGGTCGCAGGGCCACGGGTCCGGACACCGCCGGCGACAAGTGCCGACGGGCTCGATCAGGTTGGCTGCCCAGCGACTCCTGATCGAGCCCGCGCGGCCCTCCTAATCGGCCGCGGCGTCGGGAGTGGGTGCGCCGAACCATCGGCGCAGTGCGTTCCGGAGACTCTCCTGAGCAGCCGGGGTGATGTCGTCGGTCGCCCAGGCCACATAGCCGTCCGGCCGGATCAGCAGCGCTGCGGCCGGTGCGTCGGTGGCGGTGGCGGCGATGGGCGTGACGCGGTCGGTCCAGCCCGCCGCGGCGGCGACCGGATCGAGGGCGGTGTCGAAGGTCAGCAGGAGGGGCCGGGCGTCGCGCAGGAGTTCGGCGATCCGGGTGGGGCCGCCGGCTGTTTCGAGGGCGCAGTCGGGGAAGAAGTAGCCGGACAGCCGATGATCGTCGCCGACGTCGTAGCGGATGTCCGAGCCCGCCAGCAGCCCGGCGATATGGGCGGCCGCCGCGGGGAGCCGCAGCAGTTCGCCGAAAAGCTCTCGGAGAGCGGTGATTTCCGGACCGGGGGAGACCAGAGCCGCCTGGGAGAGCGAGTACATCACCACGCGTTCGGCCACCGGGTGACGCTCGGACTCGTAGGTGTCGAGCAGGCCCTCGGGAGCCCAGCCCCGGATTTCGGCCCCGAGCTTCCATCCGAGGTTGACGGTGTCCTGCAGGCCGAGGTTCAGCCCGGGCCCGCCCATCGCCGAATGCACGTGCGCGGCATCGCCGAGCAGTAGGACGGCGCCCTGCCGGTAGTGCTGCGCCACCCGGGTGTTCTGGCCGATCGTGCGGCGCAGCGTGTGCGGGCCCGGGCCGGGCGGCGGCGTGATGGGCAGCGGGGCGCCGAGGACGCGTTCGACGCTCGCGCGCAGTTCCTCGAACGTCAGGGGTTCGTCGTCGGAAAACTGCTCGCCGCCTTGGAATTCCATGGTTCCGATGATCGGCCGGCCCGGATCGAGTTCGGCGTAGATGAAGATGCCGCGTTCGAGCCGGTGATGGCCGAGTCCGAACCGGCCCACCCCGGGAATCTCGATGCCGCCGTCGCCGGAACGGAACTCGTCGGGCAGGGTGGCATGGCCGACCCGGCTGACGTGCCCGTCGGAGGTGATGCCCGGGAACTCGATCCCGATCCGCTTGCGCACCAGGCTCTTTCCGCCGTCCGCCCCGACCAGGAAGCGGGCGGTCAGCGGGTAGGGCCCGTCGGGTCCGGACACCGTGACCGTGACCTGGTCGCCGGCGGGTTCGATGCCGGTCAGCTCGTGTCCCCAGCGCAGGTCCACGCCGAGGTCGATGGCGCGCTTGGTGAGGATCTCCACCATCTCCGGTTGCGGCTTGAAGACGAGGTGCACCGGATTCGGTTGTACGGCAGTGAGATCCAGGGGCAGGCCGCCGAAGATGTAGCGCGGGGTCGGGGCCGGTGCGGCCGGACTGCCGCTGAACGCGCCGTACAGCCCCCGCATATCGAGGACCCGGACCACCTGCCCGGCCAGGCCGTTGGCCTTCGGTTCGGGGCTGGGTGCGGGTAGCCGATCCAGCACGATCGGGCGGAGGCCGGCGAGTGCGAGTTCGCAGGCGAGCATCAGGCCGTTGGGTCCGGCTCCGGCGATGACGATGTCGACGGTGTTTTCGGGCATGGCAAATAAACCTCTTGTCGTTGAGGGTATTTGGAGAAACCGGCGAGAGCGGCGCTGCTATGCCGGCGGTTGCGGCAGGCCCGCCGCTAGCGCGGACAGGGCCTGGCGGAGCAGATGGGTGACGGGGACGGTCGGCGCCGTGCGCACATAGACCTCGAAGGCGGCCTGCAGCGCGGCGCCGGCGGCCCCGGCCACCAGCCGCGGGTACAGATCGAGTTCCGGGTCGGTGCCGGTGCGTTCGGCGATGGCGGTGATCAGGTTGTCTTCGACGCCCTTGGACAGCAGGGCCCGGGTCTCGGGGGCGGCCACCAGTTTCCGGACCTCGGCGAGCTCCGTGGGCGAGGGCAGATACCCGGGCGACTCGGCGAGTTCCGCCTCGAGTGGCTCGAGCAGCGCCGCCGTGAGCGACTCCCACAGCGGCTCGTTCGCCGGACGGGAGCGCAGAATCTCGACGGCGCTGTTGATCCGGGCCAGATGCCGGTAGGCGAGCGCGTCGTACTTGCCGGAGAAGTAGTTGTTGAAGGTGCGCACGGACACTCCCGCGCGGGCGGCGATGTCCTCGCGCACCACGTTCTCCAGGCCGCGCTCGAACATGAGCTGAAGTGCCGCGTCGCTCAAGGCTTTCCGGGTATCGAGCTTCTTGCGTTCGCGGAGACCGAGGGTCTGTTCGTCCGGCATGACTCCAGTATGCACAAAACGTGCCCAATGGGCAATATTTCTCGCTGGGAAAGTTTTCGCCGCTCGGTTCGCGGTTGTCGCATGCCTGACCGAAATAGTTCGGACGCCCATGGCGTTCGGACGACCGATTCAGCGTGTCGGCGGCGTGGCTTACGCTCCCGGGGATTCGGAAGGAGCGTGTCGTGCGACGAGGTTGTGGGGTGGGGCGGTGAGCAAGCGCGGCTGGCTGCTGTTCCTGGGTATGGGTGTGATCTGGGGTGTGCCGTACGCCATGATCCGGGTCGCGGTGCGGGATTTCGATCCGGTCTTCGTGGCCTTCGGACGGACCCTGCTGGGTGCGCTGGTGCTGTTGCCCATCGCGCTGTCCACCCGGGTGCTGCGGCCGGCACTGCGGCACTGGCGCTGGGTGCTGGTGTACACGATCGTCGAGATCACCGGTCCGTGGCTGCTCATCGGGCGCGCCGAGACCAGGCTGACCAGCTCGACGGTGGGCCTGCTGATCGCGGCGGTGCCCCTGATCGCCATCGTGCTCACCACCCGCCTCGGGCACGAACGCCTCGATCCGCGGCGCATTCTCGGCCTGGTGATCGGCTTCGCGGGCGTGACCGCCCTGGTCGGTCTGGATATCGACGTCTCGAATCTGGGTGCGCTGGCGGCCATCGGCGTGAGTGTCATCGGCTATGCGCTGGGCCCGATCATCATCGACCGCAAGCTGGCCGAGTTGCCGCCGATCGGCGTGGTGACCGGGTCGCTGATCTTCGCCGCCGCCATCTATCTGCCGTTCGCGCTGTGGCGGATGCCTTCTCGCTTTCCGGCCGGAGCGAGCTGGTCGGTGGTGGGCCTGGGCCTGATCTGCACCGCGCTGGCCTTCGTGGTCTTCTTCGCCCTGATCGGCGAGGTCGGCCCGTCGCGCGCCACCGTCATCACCTACATCAATCCCGCGGTGGCACTGCTGATCGGTGTCTCGCTGCTGGACGAGCCCCTCACCGCGGGCATGGCGATCGGCTTCCCGCTGGTGATCCTGGGCTCGATCCTCGGCACCGCCCGGGCCCGGGTGCGGCCCGCGGCCGAGCCCGCGCCGGCCTAGCGCGGTCGGCCGGTGCCCGGCACGGGCACAGCGCTTCTTTCGTATGCTCATTGTTAGCGAGTGGGGAGGGAAGTGCTGGACCTCGATGGTTCGGCTATGGAGGAAGGTCCTCACGGATGGACAGTCGTGAGGTTGCCGAGATGGCGCGGGAATGGTCGGCGGCCCTGGTCGATTGCGGTGGCGTGCCGACAGCTGTGCCGCCCGACATCCGCCAGTTGACGACAGGATGGATCGTCACGCTGGAAGCTGCCCTGTCGGCCGAGTCGTTCGATCCGTCGCCCGCATGCCGAGTCGGGGTCGAGATGGTCCGGTCGAACCTGACGGTCCCCGCCATGATGACCTCGACCGCGGCGGTGCTGGCCGGATTGCTGGAGCGGTCACGGCGCCCGGATCGAGCACAGCGGTTCGGCGCGCTGCTGGGAGAGCTTGCTCGCGGCTACACCACCGAGCTGCTGGACGTCCACGCCCGCAGCCAGCAGGCTGCCGAGCAACGCTTCCGCGTGGTGTTCGACAACGCCGCGGTGGCTATCGCGCTCTACGACGACTACGGCATCACGCTCGAGGCCAATTCCACGACGGCACGGATGGTCGGGATGAACCAGGAGGACCTGCCGGGGGTGTCCGCGCTGGACTTGATGCACCCCGACGACCGCGACAAACTCCGGCACGCGGTCGTCGGTCTGCTCAAGCGCAGAAGCGGCACCGCGCACCTGGAAGGCCGCTTCTGCCGCCCCGACGGCACCGTCTGCTGGGGCGCATGGACGATGACGCTGGTGCACGACGCGGACGGGCGTGAGGTGCGCGTGCTCGCCGTCGGGGAGGACATCACCGAACGGCGGGCCATGCAGCAGAAACTGTGGTGGGAGGCCCGTCATGACCCGTTGACGGGTCTGCCGAATCGTCATTGCCTGCTCGAGCAGTTGGAGGCCATTGTGGCGGCGGCCCGTCCCGGCGATCACATCGGTTTGTGCTTCCTAGATCTCGACGCGTTCAAGATGATCAACGATCGCTACGGCCACCACGCGGGAGACAGCGTGCTGGCCGAGGTCGGCCGCAGGCTCGACGCGACCCTGACCTCGCCGACGGTCACGCCGGCCCGCATCGGAGGAGACGAGTTCGTCGCGCTGCTCGCGCCGCCCTGCGACGACGACACGGCCCACGCGACCGCCGAGACCATGCTTGCGACGCTGCGAGACCCGGTTCCGGTCGGTTCCGGCGATCTGCTGTCGATTTCGGCCAGCATCGGCGCCGTTGTCACTCCGGTTGCCGGCGCGAATGCCGAAAAGCTGTTGGACGAAGCCGATGTCGGCCTGTACCGCGCCAAGGCCGCGGGCCGCGGCACCTGGGTACTGCACCGCACCGAGAACGACCCCGCAGCCAGGCAGTAGCCATGGAGCCGCCGCACGCCCGACTGGGCGGTCGGTTCTTGCCTCGGGAAGAGAACCGAGAGCCATTCGGGGATAAAGGTTTTGCCGCGATAGTGTGCAGGCATGCGGGTGGGCGGCCAAGATATGCGAGTGCGCACGAAATTCTCCAGCGAGCTGATAGCGCTGACCGATGAGCTCGCGCATATGGCGCGGCTGACGCATGAGGCTTCCGAACGGGCCGCGGCGGCGCTCCTCGGCAGCGACCTGACCGCCGCCTACGAGGTGTTCGCGCTCGAAGAGCAGGTGGAGATCGAGCACGCGAAATGTGAGGACCGGTCGGTCATCCTGCTGGCCCTGGAGGCGCCGGTGGCCCGCGACCTGCGCCAGGTGGTGACGGCCATGCAGATCGCCGACGACCTACTGGCGGTCAGCCGCGCCCTCAGCCGGGTGGCCGATGTGGTGGTGCGCCGCTACCCGAATGCGGTGGCCCCCCAGCACGTCCTCGACCTGCTCGCGGAAATGTCGGCCGCGGTCACCGATCTCGCCGATCTGGCGGGCAAAGTCATTGCCGCACAGAACCCGCCGCGCGATCGCGCCCTGGTGCCGCACGACGACAACCTGGAGCGGCTGCGCGGCCGGCTGGTGGAGCTGGCGGCCGATGACGGCTGGCCGCACGGGTCGGCCATGGCCATCGATATCGCGCTGCTGGCCCACCACTTCGAGCGCGGGGCCGACCACTGCGTGCGCATCGGGCGGCTCATTCGCTTCTTCCACACCGGTATTCCGCTCTACGCGCAAACGGAGGCGTAACCACCACCTCGTGTGAGGGGCCCCGATCGGCGGGAGTAAGCTGCCCGAATTGCTTCATGGCGAGGTCTTTTCGAGTAGCACCGCACGCACGGACAGCCGAAATCCGACAAGGGCCCCAAACATGACCAACATCTCCACCCAGACATCGGTGTCCACCCCGGCGCGGGTGGCGGCGCCGGTCCGGGTCGCCCCGGCCGCCCCGGCGCCGAGCGACCGGGCAGCGCCGATCGAGAGAACGCTGTCGCACCGTCAGATCATGACCATCCTCTCCGGCCTGCTGCTGGGCGTCTTCCTGGCGGCGCTGGACCAGAACATCGTGAGCGTGGCGATCGTCCGCATCGCCAACAGCCTGCACGGCTTCGACAAACAGGCCTGGGCCACCACGGCCTACCTCATCACCGCCACCATCTCGACGCCGCTCTACGGCAAGCTCGCCGACATCTACGGCCGAAAACCCTGCTACCTCATCGCCATCGGCATCTTCGTGACCGGCTCGGTGTGCTGCACCTTCGCCACCTCCATGTACCAGCTCGCGGGATTCCGTGCGCTGCAGGGCGTCGGCGCGGGCGGGCTCATGTCACTCGCATTCACCATCATCGGCGATATCGTGCCGCCCCGCGAAAGGGTCAGGTACCAGGGCTATTTCATGATGGTCTTCGGCATCGCCACGGTGCTGGGACCGGTGCTGGGCGGCTTCTTCTCCAATGCCGACCACATTCTCGGGCTCGCGGGCTGGCGCTGGGTGTTCCTGGTGAACGTGCCGATCGGGGTGCTGGCGCTGCTGGTGGTCGGCAAGGTGCTGGACGTGCCCTTCGCGCGGCACCGCCACCGCACCGACTGGCTGGGGGCGATAACCCTTGCGGCCGGCACGGTTCCACTGCTCATCGTCGCCCAGCAGGGCCGGGACTGGGGCTGGGGCTCCCATCGCGCGCTGCTCTGCTACGGCATCGCGGCGGCCGGACTGGTGCTGTTCCTGATCGTCGAATTCCTCATGAAGGACAGCGCGCTGATTCCGCTGCGGCTGTTCGCGAATCGCACCTTCAGCATCGCCATCCTCGGTGGGTTCATCGTCGGTGTCGCCATGTTCGGCGCGATCGTGCTGGTGCCGCTGTACTTCCAGGTGGTGCGCGGGTACTCGCCCACGCGCTCCGGGCTCTTCATGCTGCCGCTGGTGGTGGGCATCATGCTGGGCGCGCAATTGTCCGGGCTCATCACCAAATTCACCGGACGCTACAAGGTGCTGCCGATCCTCGGCTCGCTGGTGATCGGCGCCGGGTCGGTGCTGTTCGCGCTGGTGCACTACGACAGCCCGCTGTGGCAGCCGCTGCTGTACTGCGGCATCATCGGTTTCGGCCTCGGCGGGTGCATGCAGACGCTCATCATCGCGGCGCAGAACGCCGGGCCGCGCTCGGATATGGGTGTGTCCACCGCGTCGGCCACCTTCTTCCGGCAGATGGGCGGCACGCTCGGCGTCGCGGTCTTCCTGACCATCCTGTTCAACCTGCTGCCGCGCAAGATCCTGGCGGCTTTCGGCGGACAGCTGCCGCCGGGATTCGACGCCGGGCAGCTGGGCCGGATCCAGAGCAACACCAGCGGCATCGCGGCGTTGCCGGACCAGCTGCGCGTACCCATCCTGACCGGATTCACCCACGCCATGGGCGGGGTGTTCGTCGTGGCGGCCGCGGTGGCGGTGGTGGCGGCGTTCGTGCTCATGTTCATGAAAGAGATTCCGCTGCAGGATGTTCCGACGCCGGTCGTGGAGGAGATCGCCGAGCCGGAAATCGAGCCCGAACTCGAGCCCGAGCCGGAGCCGGAATTCCATATCTCCGCGCCGTCGGGGCTGTCGGTGTCGGGGTGCGTGCACCGCGAGGACGGGCAGTCGGTGCCCGACGCCGTGCTCACCCTCATCGACCAACGCGGACGCCAGGTTTCGCGCGCCGTCGGCCAACCCGACGGCGGCTATGTCATCGCGGTCCCGCGGGCGGGCGGCTACGTACTGATCGTCTCGGCGTTCGGGTATCAGCCCGCCGCGGTGACCATTTCGGTCGGCAGCCGCCCGCACCGCCTGGATGTGGCCTTGCTCGGATCCGGTGAGGTGTCGGGCGTGGTGCGGTCGGTGGGACGCGGTGCGCCGCTGGGCGATGCGACCATCACCCTCACCGACGCGTTCGGTGACGTGGTCGGCTCGACGGTCACCACCCCGGAGGGCGATTTCATCTGCCGTGGCGTGCTGGCCGGCACCTACACGCTGGTCGCGGTGGCCGATCACATGCGTCCCTCCGCGGTCACCCTGACCGTGCCGGACAGCGGAATGCTGCGCCACGACATCGAATTGGCGCCGCGCGCGGTGCTGGCCGGATCGGCCTGCAACGACCGCGGGCACGGCGTGCCCGATGCCCAGATCACGGTGCTGGACGAGGCCGGGGATCTGATCGCCGTGACCCGCACCGACGACACCGGCCGCTATGCCGTGCCGGATCTGGCGGAGGGCCGCTACACCGTGATGGCCCGGGGATATCCGGCGGCGTTCAGCCGGGTCACGGTCGCCGACGGCGAGATCGCCCACGATGTCCTGCTGGGCTACGAGCGGGTGGAATCGCCGGGGCGCGAGCGCTGGGAGTCGGTGGATCGGGTCTGAGCCGGGGGCCGGGAGCGGTTGCGACCGAGGATTGTTTGAATTCGCCGCGCGCGGCGGTCCTGCAGCTGTTAGGTTTCCGAGCTGAATACAGTTCAATGTTCGGTATTGGGCTGGTCCAGGGGAGAACCGACATGAAGACCTCGCGTGCACTGCTGACCGTGGCCGCCCTCGTGCTCACCGCCGCCCTCGTGCCGACCGCCGCCGCCCAGGCCGAACCCGCCGCCCCCGACACCGGCACAGCCGTCAACGAGTATGTGGCCCTGGGCGATTCCTGGGCCGCCGACGCCACCCTGAGCCAGCTCACCACCGCCTTCACCCCGGCGCCGTGCGTACAGAGCGTCCACAATTACGCCAAGCAGGTCGCCGCGGCCCTGGCCGTGCCGGTGTTCCGCGACGCCACCTGCGGCGGCGCGGTCACCGCCAACATGACCCGGCCGCAGCACACCGCGCTGGGCGACAACGCGCCGCAGTTCGACCGGCTGACCGAGAACACCGACCTGGTCACCCTCGAAATCGGCGGCAATGACGCGGATCTCGCGGCCACCGTCACCGACTGCATCACCCTCGACCCGGCCGTCAGCCCCTGCCTGAACGAGATGGTGGTGGGAGGCGTCGACCGGATGTCGCAGAACATCGCCCGCACCGAACCCCGGGTGGCCGCCACCATCGCCGGCATTCGCGAGCGCGCCCCGCACGCCCGCATCCTGCTGCTCGACTACTTCGAGGGCATCGGCCTCGACGGCGGCTGCTGGCCGGAGATCCCCATCTCCGACGCCGACGCCATCTGGCTGGGGCAGAAGCTGATCGAACTGCACGACATGCTCGGGCGGGTGGCCGCCGAGACCGGAGTCGAGTTCGTCGACACCTACGACGGCAGCTCCGGGCACGACGCCTGCCGGCCCGTCGGCACCCGCTGGGTGGAGGGGCTGCTGCCGTTCTCGGGCAGCCCGGTCGGGCTCGCGGTGCCGTTCCACCCCAACCAGCTCGGCGCGGACTACCAGGCGCGGCGGGTCCTGGAGACCCTGGACGCCACCTCCTGACCGGCGCAGTCAGCGGCGCGGGGTGATCGATACCCGGTTGTCGTGGAACACCGCGCCGCCGCCGAAGTCCGAATCACGTTCCGCGACCGTCGCATTCACCGTCGCACCGCCGGAGTGCTTGGCCCAGCGGCCCTTCGTGGTCGCGGCGACACCGGGCCGGACCCGGTCGGACACCTCGGCGACGGCCTCGAAGGAGCCGCGGTCATTGCGGACGGTGACCGGATCGCCGTCCGCGATGCCGCGCGCCGCCGCGTCCCCGGGATGGAGCGTGACGGTCGGTTCGCCTGCGCGCCTGCGTAATTCGGGATCGATGCCGAAGCTGGTGTTCAGGAAATAGTGCGACGCCGCGGAGATCAGCACCAGTCCGTCGCCCGGATCGGCGGGCGGGGTGTACCCGGCCAGCGGATCGTGGCCGGCCCGCGCCGCGCGGTCCGAGACGAACCGGAGCTTGTCCACCGGCACCGGGCGCGGATCGATCCTCAGGAAGCCGTCGGCGCGCAGCCGGTCGACGTCGTACTGTTTCAACAGCTGGTTCGCCAGGTCCTCATCCGACTCGTACAGCGCCGGTTCGGTCAGCCCCAGGCGCCGGGCCAGCCGGCGGAAGGTCTCGGTGGTGGGCAGGCATTCACCGGGCGGGGTCACTGCCGGTTCGTTCCAGACCAGATAGAGATTGCCGTACGCGGCCAGCACATCGAGGTGCTCGGGCTGCATGGTGGCCGGGAGGACGATATCGGCGTAGTCGACCGTGTCGGTCGGAAAGTGTTCCAGGACAACGGTGAACAGATCCTCGCGGGACAGGCCCTCGATCACCCGGCGCTGATCGGGATTGGAGCCCACCGGATTCGCCGCGATCACGAACAGCGCCTTGACCGGCGGCCCGTCGGCATTCAGCAGCACCTCGCCCATGCGGGTCATGGACAGCGTCCGCACCGGATGCGGCAGCAGATCGAATCGCATCAGCGCGGGGGTGTCGAGCCGGAAGTGCCCGCTGGTCGAATAGTGCAGTCCGCCACCGGGAATCGCCCAGTCGCCGGTGACACCGGGCAGGCAGGCCAGGGTGCGCAGCGCCATCCCGCCGCCCGCGTGCCGCTGCATTCCCTGCGCGGCGCGAATGGCCGTGGGCCGGGTGCGGGCGATGCGTTCGCCCAGAGCCACTATGCGTTCCACCGGCAGCCCGGTGATCTCGGCGACCCGCTCCGGCGGGTACTGCGCGATGCGCTCGCGGAATTCGGGCCAGCCCTCGGTGCGGGTTTCCAGGAACTCGGTGTCCTCGGCCCCCAGCCCGACGATGACGTGCATGAGCCCCAGCGCCAGCGCCGCGTCGGTGCCGGGCAGCGGGGCGAGGTGTTCGTCACAGCGTTCGGCGGTGCGGGTGCGCACCGGGTCGATGGCCACCGTGTACGCGCCGCTGTCCTGGATGAACTTCCAGACATGATGCCCGGAGCTGAGCGGATTGGTGCCCCACAGCAGGATCAGCCGCGACTGCGCCAGCTGCTCCGGGTCCATGCCGCCCGCGGTGCCCAGGGTGTATTTCAGACCCGTGCTTCCCGCGACGGAGCAGATGGTCGGGTCGTGCAGGGAGGCGCCGAGCGCATTGAAGAACCGCCGGCCGGAGAAGCCCTCCAGTCCTTGGATGTAGCCGAGGCTGCCGGTGCCGTGGAAGGGCCAGACGGCCTCGCCGCCGTACTCGGCGATGATGCCGGTGAGCCGGTTGGCGATCTCGTCGAGCGCCTCGTCCCAGGTGATCGGTTCGAAGCGGCCCTCGCCCTTGCGGCCGACCCGGCGCAGTGGCCGGGTGAGGCGCTCGGGGGAGTGGACCTGGTCGAGGTAGCGGTTCACCTTCACGCACAGCGCGCCCCGGGTGACCGGGTGCTCGCGGTTGCCGCGCAGGCCGGTCGCCCGGCCGTCCTGCACGTCCACCACCCAGGAGCAGGCGTCCGGGCAGTCGAGTGGGCATGCTCCGAGAACCTTCACCCGATCGATCGTAGGCAGGTCCGCTCGGGCGCGCGAAAGGCGAGCGTACGGCCGGTTTCCGGGTGCGACACGCCTATGCCGTCATGTGACGACACGCTGTCGAGCTGGGGTACTCTCGGCGCGCGGCTAATCAGCCGCAACAGGAGTGCGGGGGCGGAAGTGCGCGGTGGAATGGGAGATTCATGATCACCCCCGGCCGAGGTCTCGTCGGTGTCGTCTCGGGATGTGCGGCACTGCTGACCGGATGCGCCCACGCCGGCCACACCGATGCCGCGCACGTACACCAGGCGAACAGCGAGATGGCCGCCAGCGACTCGGGCGAGATGCAGCGCAGCGCCTTCGTCACCGCCTGCGCGGGGACCTCGGCGGGCTGGCAGGCGACAGCGGTGGTGAGCAACCGGGATGTGGTGGAGCACCGGTATCTGGTAGTGATCAGTTTCATGTCGCCGGAATCCACCGATCTGGAACGGACACGCACCGAGGTGCTGGTGGCGCCGGGCTCGACGCAGGACTTCACCACGGAGACGCGGCTGAATCCGGTGTCACGGCCACAGACCGTCCGGTGTGTGCTGCGCGGGGTCGAGCAACTCTGACCGATGCTCGCGAATCGGGCGGCCGGGCGGTCGCGCTGCCTCGAAAGTTGCGCGGGGACAGGGGCGGACGCTTAGGATCACGAGCGCCGGCCATGCTCTGTGGGCCGCACCAGTAGGAGTAGCTGACGGTTCACTGGCTCTCGGGCGGTGACCATGTGCGTTCTCCGGATGTGGATTTGTCGGTGCCATGGTGCATGCTCTTGGCACGCAGATGTCCGCCCCGTCCGCCCGGAGTGCCCCATGTCGACCCGTACCAAGCCACAGCCCTTGTCGGATACCGAAATTCGGCAGATCGCCGCGGAAATCGACGCGGGCCGGCCACCGATGGTGTGGTTCACCGCGGTGGCGGTCGGCGTCCCGGAAGGCCGTTCCGGAAAGGTGATGTCCCTCGGGGATCCGTCCGAGGGGGATTTCCTGCAGGTGAAGCCGACGGGTTCGAAGGATGTATTGTCCTTCGGTCCCACCGAGGTGACCCTGACCAAACCGGCCCGGCAGAACCCGGCCAAACCGGCCGGAGCTCAACCGAAAACGGCAACCAGGAAGGAACCCACCGTGACGATGTCGTCTCCCGTGACGATGCCGGCCAGCGCGCCGAGCGCTTCGCCCGCTCCGGAAGCCAAGGTCGAGACCCCGCAGCCGGCTGCGGAATCCGCGCCCGAGGCCAAGGCCAAGCCCGCCGCGTCGCGTCCGGCCCGCAATGCCGCCAACAGCGCCGCCGCCAAGAAGCCGAAGGCTCCCGAGGTGACGGTCACCCTCAGCGGCACCGCCGAGGGGGAGTGGACCCTGGACGTCGTGAACGGCAAGAAGCGCACCATCAAGGGCCTTGCCGTCACGAGTTCCGCTGTGGCCCAGGCCGCCAAGATTCTCCACCCCGAATTCGCCGAGGTCGTCGACTCCATCCACGAGTCGGTCCGCGCCGCCCAGCATGCCAAGGTCGCGCAGCTGCAGGCCGAACTCGAATCGGCCCGTCGGCTACTCGAAGACCTGGCCTGACGAGATTCCACCCGGGTAACTCCGGCGCGAGGACCGGTGGCCCAACCCTTTTCGTGCAGGGCTGGGCCGCTTCCGGGTCACATCGCGGATTCGCGTTGCCAGGTGCGAGGACCGGATTCGGGACGGCTGCGGCGCAGGTCGTCGTGGAAGATGTAGCCGAGGGAGTATTCCTTGGCGTGGTACATGGCCGAATCCGCCTCGCGCAGTAGCTCGTAGACGGTGGTCTCGGTCTCTCGTGGCTTGGTGCAGGCGATTCCGATACTGGCCGCTATTCGCACCTCGGCCGCGCTCAGCTCGAACGGTTCCCCCAGGGTGGCCAGCAGCCGCTCCGCCAGCTGGCGGGCCTGCTGCTGCGCGAGCGGGGCGAGCACCACGAATTCATCACCGCCGTAGCGGGCGGCCGCGTCATCGCGGCGGATCACACGGCGAATGCGGGCGGCGGCATTGGCGATGAGCTCGTCACCCACCGCATGGCCGTAGTTGTCGTTGACCCGCTTGAAGCCGTCGAGGTCGATGAACAGCAGGGCCAAAGGCTGTCCGGCCCAACGCTCCCGATTACGATGCAGCGCCCGCAACAGGGCGGCGCGGTTCAGGAGTCCGGTGAGCATGTCGTGGTCTGCCTGATACTGCGCGCGCCGTTCGCTGCGGGCGCTGCGTTCGATGGCGCGTTCACTGCGTAGTAGTACGCCCGCTAGTAGTAGGGCGAAGAGCGAGGACACCACCACGCGGTCGAGTGTGTCGAGGCTGGAGCCCACCACCGGCACCAGCGAGGCCACGATCATGACGATGGCGATGATGCTGGCCCGCTGCCGGGACCTGTGCGGATGGATGTCGCGCGGCTCGCCCAGGACCACCATGCTCGGGTGCAGGGCGGCCGCGCCGATCAGCGTGAAGCCCAGTTGCAGTGGCAGCAGCTGGATCTGGCGGCCGAAGACCGCCGAGCCCGCGGTCTCCAGGTTGTAGGCCAGGTCACCGGCCAGGATCACCAGCATGGCCAGGTGCACCAGCCGCAGCGAGGTTTCCGAGCGCGCCGAGGTGATCACCGAGTGCACGATCACGGTGAGCAGCAGGGCGTCCACGATCGGATCCGCGACCGAGGTGATGGTCGTGAAGTAGGTGTGGTGCGTCATGTGCAGCACCGGTGAGATGAGGAACGTCCACGACAGCAGCAGCGCGCCCAGGCCGATCAGCCCGGAGTCCAGCAGCAGATCGTGATCGGTGCTGTTCTGCCGCGGGCGCAGCCACAGCACCGCGGCCACGCCGACGCAGCAGTACCCGCTGAGGGTGAAGAGATCGTCGAAGGGGTGGCGCTGCGATTCGGAGATGTGGCGCAGCCCGGTGCCGATGGCGAATTGCACGGCGGACGCCGACAGCAGATACCAGGGCAGGGGATGGCGGGGGTGGTACCTGCGTACACCGAGCCCGATCATGGTGAGGCTGATGGCCACCGACACGAACAGGGTGCCCAGGGCCACCGCGCGGGTATTGACCACCATGGGCAGTCCGAGAATGAGTACGCCACCGACGAACAACACGGTGCGCCAGCAGATTTTGAAGCGCGGACCAGACCGTTCGGCCGGTTGTGCGTCCGTTCCCACCAGCCCCCCTTGTCCGAGCAGTACTCGAAAAGACACCGCCGATCATCAACCGAGTGTTGCGGTACGAGCATAGGTCCCGCGCAGCGGTGGCAGAGTGCCCGGTAGAGAAAAGGCGCTGCCACTATCTGGGCAACCGATCCGATCATGACATGAAAACGGCCGCTCCGGAGCGGAGTTCGGCGAACCCGCAGGATCACTTTTCGCGAGACTCGTTATGCTCCCCAGCGAATCGAACCGTACGGCCTGCGCGAACCTGTGAACAGGAGCCGGAAGTGGAAACGACGGCGGGACGCTGGTGGGCCCCGGGCCGGGTGAATCTCATCGGCGAGCACACCGATTACAACGACGGCTACGTGCTCCCGATGGCCCTGCCACTGGGTGTGACCTGCACCGCGGCGGCCGGACCGGGTGGTGTGGTGCGGCTGAGATCCCGGCAGGCGCCCGATGACCCCGTCGACACCAGCACGGCCGCCCTCGCCGCCGGCGGCTGGTCCGAATTCCCCGCCTGGTCGCGCTACCCCCTCGGCGTCATCCGGGAATTCGCGCGCCGCGGCCACGAGGTGCCGGGCGTCCACCTCGACCTCGACGGCAGCGTCCCGATCGGCGCGGGCCTGTCCTCCTCGGCGGCCCTGTCCTGCTCGGTCGCCATCGCCCTGCGGGACCTGTTCGCCCCCGCCATCACCGACACCGAGCTCATCGACATCGCCCGCGCCGCCGAAAACGTCTACGCCGGCGTCCCCACCGGCACCCTCGACCAGTCCGCTGCTCTCCTGTGCACCGCAGGCCACCTCCTCTTCCTCGACACCCGCACCGGAGCCACCGAGCAGATCCCCTTCGACCTGGCCGCCTTCGGCCTGACGCTGCTCATCATCGACACCGGCACCCCCCACCGCCTGGTGGACAGCGACTACGCCGCCCGCCGCGCCGAATGTGCCGCCGCCGCAGCCCAACTGGACGCCCCCACCCTCCGCGACATCCCCTTCGCCGCCGAAGCCGACCGCCTCACCGACCCCGTCCTCCGCCGCCGCGCCCGCCATGTGATCACCGAAAACGCCCGCGTCCTGCAAATAGCCGAACAATTGCGCACCGGCGCCGACCCCCGCACCATAGCCCCTCTCCTCACCGCCGCTCATCAATCCCTCCGCGACGACTTCGAAGTCTCCGCCCCACCCTTGAACACCGCCGTCGACGCGGCCCTCGCCGCCGGCGCGCACGGCGCCCGCATGACCGGTGCCGGCTTCGGTGGCAGCATCCTCGCCCTCGCCGACCGCGACGACACTCCCGACATCGTCACCGCCATTCGAGAATCCTTCACCACCAAGGGATTCCCCCCACCCCACGACTACACGGTGACCCCCTCGGCCGGCGCCCACCGCCTTGCCTGACTCGACGTCGTGAAAGAGGCCGACCGCGCTGTACATCCAACTCGTCGTCAGCGGCTGTCCGCCGTAGAAGGATCCACGTGCGGCCGGACTCGAGCGGTAGCGCTCCGCCGAGCAACGCGCTGGTCGTCGAGGCCGCGAAACTGTAGTGCGCGTGGGTCATTCGCCCGGCCTCGGTCAGTTCGGCGGTATGACAGCAGTGAACAGAGACCGTTGGTGTGCTGCTGTCGTCCGGGCCGGTGTAAATGGTGACGGGACACCCGTTTTTCGGTCGTAACCACGGTGCCGCCGGCCGATCGTGGAGTTGTGGATCGGCCGGCGGCAACGGGTTTCGGGTTACTTCGCGGGTGTGATCGAGGGCTGGGTGATGGTTGTGAAGTACTGGACTGCGGCGGCGATGGCTACCGGGGCGGTTACGAACAGCTGGCCGGCGATGGTGCCGACGAAGCCGACGGCGCCTGCGCCGATGAGGCAGCCGGTGCCGGCTGCGCCGAGGAGCGGGACGAACATGGCGGCGAGGACGCCTGCGGAGCCGAGGGTGACCAGGCCGGCGGCTCCGACGGCGCCGAGCAGGCAGCCGAGAGCCGCGCCGCCGAGGCCGCCGGCCAGGGTGCCGACCGTGGCGCCCATGGAGATGGTGCTGGTCATGCGGCTCCAGGCGGCCTGTTCACGCTCGTAGTCCGACTTCCAGGGGGCGCTGTTCTCGAAGGGCAGCGCGACCGGCTGGTAGACCGCGTGGGCGGTGTCGAACTGCGGGGTGAGCGTGGCGACGCGGTCGTGGATGTCGGCGGCGATCGGGAAAACGAAATCGTCCACCCGGAACGACAATTCGGTGCCCGCGACCGTGGTTCCGTCGGCGGCCTCGATCTTCAGGACGCCGTTGTCCACCACCAGCGCCCCGGCATCCGTGCGGATGGTCAGGTCCCTCTCGCCGGTGGTGGCGCTGTAGTTGACGACACCCGCGTCGGACTGGGCGGGCGCGGCGTTCACGGTTCCGGCGGTGACCCCGAGCGCGGTCGTCACGAGGGCAGCGGACACGGCGAACTTGTTGAGCTTCATCAGGTTTCGTCTTTCGTCAGTGCGGGTCAGGGGCCGCACGGATGGCGCGGCTCTGCTATGTGCGTGAGCCGCGGAAGGATGTGACTGGCCGGCGGCACGGCCCGGAGGCCGTGTCGCTCAGCGGTTTTCGTGGACTATGCGGTGGCGCGCAGGCGGGCTCCCACACCCACCAGCACGTCGATCACCAGGAAGCCCAGCAGCGGAATGCCGATCATGGGCGCGAACCAGCCGACCACCGCGGCGGCCGCTGCCAACGGCGCCAGGACGATCAGCGGGGTCTGCGCCAGTGCCCGGCGCGGGGCCTTGCCCGCGGCGAGCCTCGACTCCTTGGTCGCGCGGCGCCGCCACCACATGAGGTAGCCGCGCACGATCACCGTCACCAGTCCGGCCATGATGACCAGCAGCAACAGCTGATTGGCCAGGCCGAACATCAGGCCCATGTGGAACTGGATGCCCCAGTTGGTGAGCTTGGCCATGAGCGGCCAGTCGGAGTACGGCAGCTTGTCGGTGACATTGCCGGTCGCGCCGTCCACCGCGATGGCATCGCGGGTGTACTGGCCGGGCCGGCGCAGCTCCTGCGCCACGAAGGCCATGCCGTCCTTGGCCGGAATGCTGATCTCCAAGGGCCCGGTCAGGCCGTTGGCCCGGGCGACGCCGTACACGGTGTCGACCAGTGCCGCCTTGTCGGCGGGCGGCACGGCCGCGGCCGCACCGCCACCGTGGTGATCGTGTTCACCGCCCGCGGACATGGCCGGACCGGTCGACCCGGGCAGCTTGGCGCTCACCGCGGGCGTGGTCCAGCTCATCGCCTGCCGCAGCTGGGTGACGTTCTCACCCGCGTACTTCGACCAGGTCATACCGGTGACCGACAGCAGCAGGAGCACCGGCAGGATCCAGACACCCACCACCGCATGCCAATTCAGTGTCCGGGCCCGCGTCCGCGACCGATCCGGCCGCAGCAGCCAGCCGGGCGACCGCTTCTCGCGCCGCGCCCGCACCCGCCGGTACCAGAGCACCAGCCCGGCCAGCGCCACCAGCCACAGCCACGAGGCCGCGATCTCGCTGTAGTAGCGGCCGAACGCGCCCAGGTGCAGATCCTTGTGCAGCTGGTCGATCCAGGTGCGCATGGGCAGCGCGCCCGAGCTGCCGTAGACGACGCTGTCGCCCACCGGCTGCGCGGTCACCGGGTCGACGAACACCGCGCGGCGCTCGGATTCGCCCAGCGACGGATCGCTGAAGAGCACGCGCGTGGTCTCCCCGGCGTGCTGTCCCGGGGCCACCGCCACCAGCGCCAGGTTCGGCTCGGCCGCCTGCCCGGCGGCGACCTGCTCCCGCAGCGGCTTGGCCGGGCCGGTCGAGTCGGTGTGCAGCAGGCCGCTGGAGGTGATGGTCTCCAGCGTCGGCGAGATCGCGTACAGCGCACCGGTCACGGCCGCGATCAGGATGAACGGCGCCACGAAGACGCCGGCGTAGAAGTGCAGTCGCAGCATGAGCGCCTGAAAGGCATTGCCCGCGCCACGTTTCGGGGGCCGGCCGGACGGCGGCGGCTCCGTCGTCCGGGTAGGGGAGGGCGGCGGTGTCGTATCGACACCGCTGTCAGTGATTGTCACCAGCGATCTTTCGGGTTCGAGGGAACACCCGGGACACGCGGTACAGGGAGCGAACACGTCGAGGCGACGCATGTCAGGGCACACCATGACCCCCTCATGGTGCGCACGCGACTGCCACCGCGTGCGCACAGCGGTCATGGGAAGCCCGGACGCGCATGACGCCACCGCGACGGACGCGGGCGCACAGCGAAGTCACACGGACGCGAAAGTCCGTGTGCCCGGGTGTGAAAAGAAGGGAATCAGCCTCGAACCAGCGCGGGTGGTCCGCGAGTGCGGAAGACGTCGGCCGCGAAGATGCGCAGCACGACGAGATCCCGGTGCGCGATGGGCAGCAGCGGCGGCCCGATGTGCACCGGTAGTGAAATAGGTAGCGGCAGCGCCCAGGACAGCACCGTGGTGCCGATCCGATAGGCCGCCTCCGCACCGAGGATGACGACGGCCGCTGCGCACGCTGCCACGATGTGCGCGGCCAGCATGGCCGGACTCCACATCGAGGCATTGTGGTGGTGATGGTGCATGCTGCCCGGCGAGCCCCACATCATGCTGAAGTGACCCAGGAATTGCCCGCCGATCAGCGCGACCACCAGCCCGAGGGCCGTGGTGCGCAGCGTGTGCACGCTCGCCACCACCGCGCCGACCGCGGCCGAGGCGGCGACCAGCAGCGTCAGCGGACCGGACTCCAGGGGCGCGGCCCCCGAGATCCAGCCGTGCGCGGCCACCGCGAGCGCCCCGGATACCGAACCGGCCGCCCCACCGCGCAATACCGCAGCATCGCTGCGGGAATGCGCTGTAGAGCGGCCGGATTCGATGTTCACGCGCTGATAATAGCCAGGCCTGATCTCGACCCTATCCGTACCCTGCCGTTGACCGGCGGGGCGCTAACGGCTTTGGCTAATTCTCCGTGACTTCCATCTCGATCAGCGGCTTGCGCAGCAGCTTCCCGGTGGCATTGCGCGGCAGTTCATCGAGGAAGATCACCTCGCGCGGCACCTTGTAGCGCGCCAGGTTCTCCTTCACGTAGTCCTTGATCTCCTGCACGTCCCGCTTGGAGTCGGGCCCCGGAACCACGATGGCGCGCAGGCGCTTTCCGAAGTCGCGGTCGTCGACGCCGACCACCGCCGCCTCCAGGATGTCGTGGCGGTTGGACAGCAGGTTCTCGACCTCCTGCGGGAAGACGTTCTCGCCGCCGGAGACGATCATGTCGTCGTCGCGGCCGTCGATGAACAGCAGCCCGTCGGTGTCGAAGTGGCCGACGTCGCCGGAGGACATGAGGCCGTCCACGTATTCCTTGGTGCGGCCGTCGGTGTACTGCTTGAAGGAGTGCCCGTTCTCGATGAAGATCGTGCCGGTCACGTTGGGCGCGGAGATGCGCTTGCGGTTCTCGTCGTAGAGCGCGATGCGAATGCCGACCGGCGCCTTGCCCGCGGTGGTCGGGGCCTTGCGCAGTTCCGACGGGGTGGCCACGGTCATGACCGCGCACTCGGTGGAGCCGTACACGTTGTAGAGGGTCTCGCCGAAGTAGTCGAGGGTGCGGGTGACCACGTCCGGCGGGATGGCCGAGCCGGCGGCGAAGACGACCTTCAGGGTCTCCGCCGGGTTGTACTTCGCCAGCGTCTCTTCCGGCAGGTCCAGGATGCGCTGCAGCATGGTCGGGACGACGGTCAGACCCTGTGCGCGGAACTTCTCGATATTGGCCAGCGTGCCCTCGGGATCGAAGCGGCGCTGCTGGAACACCACCCGGTTGCCCAGCGCGATCGACAGCGTGAACTGCGACAGGCCGGTGGCGTGGAAGATCGGGGCGGCCATCACCACGGTGCTGTTGCGCGGCAACGGGATTCGATCCAGGAACTGGGCCGTGATGAACGGACTGACCTTGTCGCGCGGCGCGCCCTTGGGGGTGCCGGTGGTGCCCGAGGTCAGGATGACCATGCCGCCCGGCTTCTCCGGCGGGGCCAGCGGCGCGGTGGACTGCCCGGCCGCCACCGACTCGATGGTCGGAATCGACGGGTCGGCATTGTCCTGCTCGTCGACCCAGGTCAGGATGCGCGGAATCTCGGCCGGAATGGCCGACATCAGATCGAAGAACTCGGTGTCGTGCAGCACCGCCTTGACGTTCTCGCGGGCGGCCACATCGGTGAACTGCGGTTTGGCGAAGCCGGTGTTCATCAGCACCGCGCGCACGCCCAGCTTGCCGGCGGCGACCAGGCTCAGCACCATGCCGCGGTGGTCGCGGGCCAGTACGCCGATCACATCGCCGGGGCCCAGGCCCTGGGCGGCGAGGCCGCGCGCGAAGGCATTGGACTGCTGGTCGAGCTGCTCGAAGGTCAGCTCTCCGCGCTCGTCGACAATGGCCGCGGACTTGGGATTGGTGTTGGCCGCGTGCACGACCGCGCCCGCGAACGGACCGAACTTCAGCACATTGAGCGCCGAGCGCACCGCGTGATCGGGGCGCAGCGGATTGAAGAGTCCCCCTCGGACCATGGCATTGACGCTGAGCGCCGTATCGCCGGCCTTGCGTAGAACCGTGCCAGCCGATGGAAGGGCAAGTGACATGGGTACAACCTTCCGCGATCCCCCGCCGGACGAGTCGGCCGACGGACCGCAACATCGAGATCCAGTGCGGTGCTAACCCTAGCAAGCGCAGGCAGCGGGGTGTGGCCGAGGTCTCCGTTACTCGCGGTTACGAATAAACCGCGCAGCTGGTGGGGATCCCAGGATTGCCGCTGGGTCGCGGACGTCATCGGTGCTGTGCCGCCTCTTGACTTGGCGCTGTGCCGCCTGCTGACTCGGCGCTGTGCCGCCTACTGACTCGCGACGGGTGGCTCGTACTCCACGAGGACCCGGCGCAGCAGTTTGCCGGTCGCATTGCGCGGTAGATCGTCGAGGAAGAAGACGTCCCGCGGCACCTTGTAGCGGGCCAGATTGGCCTTCACATAGGTCTTGATCTCCTCGGGCGCGAGCTTCGCGCCGGGCTCGGGAACGATGAACGCGCGCAGGCGCTTACCGAATTCCACATCGTCCACGCCGACCACGGCCGCATCGAATACGTCGGGGCGCTCCAGCAGCAGGTTCTCGACCTCCTGCGGGAAGACGTTCTCGCCGCCGGAGACGATCATGTCGTCATCGCGGCCGTCGATGAACAGCAGTCCGCGATCGTCGAAGTGCCCGACGTCGCCACTGGACATGTACCCGTCGATGACCTCCTTCATCCGCCCGTCGGTGTAGCCCTTGAACGGCGAGCCCGAGCGGATGAAGACTCGGCCCGTCACGTTCTTGGCGAGGACGCGCCGCCCGTCGTCGTCGAAGAGCGCCACCTCGCAGGTGAGCGGCGCCCGTCCCGCCGTCCCCGGTGCGAGGGCCAGATCCTCGGGCCGGGCGACCGAGGCGATCGCGCATTCGGTGGAGCCGTAGAGGTTGTAGAGCACCGGCCCGAACACCTCGGCCGTGCGCACCGACAGCTCCGGCGACAGCGCCGAACCGGCGAGCACGATCCCGGTCAGCGACGAGGTGTCGTACTGCTGGCGAATCTCCTTGTCCAGCTCCACTATTCGATGCAGCATGGTCGGCACCGCCACCAGCATGTCGGCGCGGTGCTCGGCGATCAGGCGCAGCGTCCGCTCGGCGTCGAAGCGGCGCGCCATCACCACCTTGTTGCCGAAGGCGCACGCGGTCAGCCAGGTCGCGAACCCGGTGGAGTGGAAGATGGGGGAGACGATGACCATCGTGCCCTGCTGCGGAAAGTCGATGCGGTCCACCATCTGCACCGTCGACAGCGGTCCGGTGCGCTCGCGCGGGGCGCCCTTGGGCAGGCCGGTGGTGCCCGAGGTGAGGATGATGAAGCCGCCCGGCTGTTTCGGCGCGGGCAGCGGCGTCGGCGCGTTGGCCGCGATGAGCTCGTCCAGAGTTTTTGCGCCGGACGGTATTTCGGTGCCCTCGTCGACCCAGGTCAGTATGCGCGGAAGATCCTCCGGCAGGGCGTCGAGCAGGCCGAGGAATTCGCTGTCGTGCAATACGACTCGCACGTTCTCGCGCTCGCAGACCTGGGCGAACTGCGGTTTGGCGAATCCGGTGTTCATCAGCGCCAGCCGCGCGCCGAGTTTGCCCAGCGCCGCCATGGTCAGCACCAGGCCCCGGTGATCGCGGGCCAGCACGCCCACCACGGTTCCGGGTCTGACGCCATTGCGCTGCAATCCGCGCGCCAGCGCGTTCGACCGCTCGTCCAGCTCCCGGTAGGTGAGCTCACCCCGCTCGTCGGCGAGGGCCGGTCGGTCCCCGAACAGGCGTGCCGCGCGCCGTACCGCGGTCGCCGGCGGCCCGAAAACCCTGGCGTCCCTGAGCAATCGGACCGTCCCCACCGGGTCCGTGGGATCGCTCAACCCCAGCTCCCGCAAACGCCTCAGACCCTTGAGCGCCGCACCGGTGTGCGCCATGCGCTGCCGAGCCGAATGCAGAACCGAGGCCATCCGGACCACCTCCGTTGACGAGCCGTCCACCGCCCGGACCCGACGGCGGTAGCGTCACCGTAACAGCGGTCTGTGACGGCCGTTACACAAATTCGGTCACAACAGACACACGGCAATTCTGAGCGAATGGCCCTACTGTGTTCACCTGTTGATAGCTCGCTCGTAACCCGGGTCGCCCAGGCTGCGGGTTCCCCTTCCCCGAACCGATGAGGTACCCCCATGGAAATTCTCGCCGCACTCGCCAACATCGTCGCCGCCATGAGCACCGGAAGCGCGTCGCTGGCCGCGCTGTAATCCGGCGCTCACGCGAACAGCCCGCCGACCGATCGGCGGGCTGTTCGCATATCCGGGCTCAGGCCTCGTCGAAGCCGGTGGTCAGGCCCAGGTGGGCGGTGGCGTCCAGCTCGGCGGCGACGGTGGCCAGCTTGTCGCGGATGGCGCCGACCGCGTCCGGGCCCAGGGCCAGGCGCAGCGGGGCGTCCGCCTGGCCGACCACCGCGAGGACGGCGGCCGCGGCCTTGCCGGGATCGCCCTGCTGCTGCTGGTCGGAGGCGGGCAGGCCGTCGCGGATGGCGCCCACGGTGCCGGCGTAGTCCGGGATGGCGGAACCGATGGTGAGGGCGGCGGGCTTGGCGAAACCGGTTCGGAATTCCCCGGGTTCGACGATCAGCACCTGGATGCCGAGCGGATTCACCTCGGCGGCAAGGGCTTCACCGGCCAGCTCCAGCGCGCCCTTGGCGGCGCTGTAGGCGCCCACGCCCGCGAAGGACAGGAACCCGCCCATGCTGGTCAGCTGGACGACGGCGCCCGCGTGGCGCTCGCGCATCTGAGGGAGGACCAGCTGGGTCAGCCGCAGCGGGCCGAAGAACATGACCTCCATGGCGTCCCGCAGATCGGCCTCGGTGGTCTCCTCGATCGCGCCGACGATGCCGTAGCCCGCATTGTTGACCAGGACGTCGATCCGCCCGGCCTCCTTCACCACCCGCTCGGCGGCCCTGGGCGGCACCTCGGAGGTCTTCACCGCCATGCGAAACCTGCTGGCGGGCTGATGCTTCCGCTGCCCGGCGTTCAGTGTCCGCCCGAGGCGATCTTCTTCGGATCGATGAACGACTGCAGCGGCGACAGATGGGTATAGGTGTCGAGCAACCCGCGTCCCAGCGTGGCATGCGCCTCCACCACCGGATTCGTGGCCCCGTAGTTGTCCGCGTCCGGCGCCTGATCGGCGAAGAACGAGAACACCACCAGCGGCGCCCCCGCCGCATCGAACATGATCCCGGTATCGTGCCGCTTGTCCTCGGACGCACCGTGTTTGGTGGCGAACCGCGCCCGCTCGTCCGAGGACATGTTCCGCCGGATCCCGTCGGTGTATCCCACCGAGGTCCACGTCATGATTCGCAGCACCGCCTGGGTCGACTCCTTCGACAGCAGCGTCCCCGACGCCAGCCGGAACAGCAGGTCGTTGTTCTCCCGCGCCGTCGTATTCCCCAGGTAGAACCGGCTCTCCCCGGGTAACGGCACCACCCGGGTCTCCTTGAAACCCAGCCGATCCAACGTCGCGTTGACCTGTTCCCCCGACACGAACCGCGACAGCAGCCGCACCGCGGTGTTGTCCGAAACCTGCAACATCGTGGTCAGCAGATTCGCCACCGTGAGCTGATCCCCGAACGCCGCCTGGTTCAAATACAGCCCGCTGCCCTCGGCCACCATGTCGGCATCGAGAGTCGTGGTGTCGGACAGCTTGATCCGCCCCGCATCCACCTCACTCATCAGCGCCGTCATCACCGCCAGCTTCTGCACACTGGCCCCCTCGATGACGAAGTCCGCGTCCTCCTCCACCACCGGAACCGGCTTCCCCGATCCCAAATCGCTGACCAGGCAATGCCACCGCCCGCCGGCCACCTTCGTGATCGCCCGATACTGCGCATCGAATGCCGGCCCCACCAGCGGCACCCCCGCCCGCGCCGTCCCCGCCCGCATCATCCCCCCAGCGACAATAGCGCCGGCCCCCAATAGCATCCGCCTACTGAATCCACGCACCGGCGAAACCTATCCGCGTAAATCACATTTCAGCAACTGCAACGCCGATACTCCCAGCTTGAATCAGAGTATGGCTGCGATAGCCCCGGCCGGCCTGCCATTGTCCGCCCGCCGACCGCGACGTCGGCCGTGAACGTGACGGCCGCGCAAACCCGCACGGGCAGCGCCGACTCCGTTCCGGTTATCGGCAGCCTGTGGAAGGCGTTCGTAAACTGACCCGGATCACGGCGTCCGGAACGAGAAAACCGGTGCGGGCCACGAATGCGGCCCGCACCGGTTTTCTCGGGGGACTTGCTACTTCAGCTTGTCGCTCGACAGCCCCAGCACGCGGCGGGCGACGATGAGCTGCTGGATCTGCTGGGTGCCTTCGAAGATGTCGAGGATCTTCGAGTCGCGGGCCCACTTCTCCAGGAGGGTGCGCTGGGAGTAACCCGTGGTGCCGGCGAGTTCGACGGCCTTGAGGGTGACGTCGGTGCCCATGCGGCCGGCCTTGGCCTTGGACATGGAAGCCTCGAGGGAGTTGGGCTTCTTGTTGTCGGCCATCCACGCGGCGCGCAGCGACAGCAGGTAGGCGGCTTCCCAGTCGGCCTCCAGGCGGAGGAATTCCGCGGCGGCGGCGTGCTGGTTGCTGGCCGGCTTGTCGTAGGAGATCTCGATGCCCGCGTCGGTGAGGACGGTGCGGAGCTCCTCGAGGGCGGCGCGACCGACGCCGACGGCCATGCCGGCGACCAGCGGGCGGGTGTTGTCGAACGTCTGCATGACGCCCGCGAAACCCTTCTCCACATTGACTTCCGGCGAGCCCAGGATGTTGTCCTTGGGGATGCGGCAGTCCTCGAGGCGGAGCTCGGCGGTGTCGGAGGCCTTGATGCCCAGCTTGTGCTCGAGGCGGGACACGGTGAGGCCCTTGGCATCCCGCGGCACCACGAACGACTTGATGGCCGCGCGGCCCAGCGATTTGTCGACGGTCGCCCACACCACGATGTGGGTGGCGCGTGAACCGGCGGTCACGAAGATCTTGGTGCCGTTGAGCACCCACTCGTCGCCGTCGAGCACCGCGGTGGTGGACACGGCCGCGGAGTCGGAACCGAAGGACGGCTCGGTGATGGCCATGGCGGCCCATACCTTGCCGAAACGCGACAGCTGCTCATCGGTGGCGACCGCCGCGATGGCGGCGTTGCCGAGACCCTGGTAGGGGATCGACAGCATGAGGCCGACATCGCCCCACGAGGTCTCCAGCGCGTTCATCAGCGCGGACATATTGCCGCCGTTGGTGTTTCCGAGCAACTCGGTGGCGTGCGCGTCCTTGGACCCAGCGCCCTCGGTCTTCTCGCCGGCCTTGCGGCCACCGGTGGCGCCGGAGACGTCGGCCGAGCCGGAGTCGGACAGGCCCTCGACCATGGCGGCCATGGTGTCCAGCTCGACCGGGTATTCGTGCTCGGCCAGGTCGTACTTGCGCGACGCGGGACGGAAGATCTCCTGCGCGACCTGGTGGGCCTGGTTGGCGCTGGCCCGCAGCTTCTTGGGGAGTTCGAGATTGATCATGAGGTGTCTCTCCGTTGAGAAGTCGGGTCAGATGAGGACGATGCCTTCGGCCACGCCGACGCCGCGCAGATCGCGGTACCAGCGCTCGACCGGGTGCTCCTTGGTGAAACCGTGGCCGCCGAGCAGCTGCACGCCGTCGAGCCCGATCTGCATGCCCTTGTCGGTGGCCAGCTTCTTGGCCAGCGCGGCCTCACGGGCGAAGGACAGCCCCTGCTCAGCGCGCGACGCACCCCGCAGCGTCACGAGCCGAAGACCGTCCAGCTCGATCGCCATATTGGCGACCATGAACGCGACCGCCTGGCGGTGCGCGATCGGCTCACCGAACGCCTCACGCTCCTTCACGTACGGAATCACGTAGTCCAGCACGGCCTGACCGGTGCCGATGGCCAGCGAGGCCCAGCCCAGTCGGGCCAGCCGCACGGCGTCGGCGTACTCCTCGGCGCGCTGTGCGCCCTCCGAGTCGCCCAGCAGGGCGGTGGCGGGCACGGCCACATTGTTCAGCACCAGCCGGCCCAGGCCCGCGGCGCGCATACCCATGCTCGGGTCCGCGTCGATCACCACACCGTCGGTATCGGACTCCACGATGAAGAAGGTGGGGCGGCCGTCCAGCTCGGCGGCGACGATGAACAGCTCGGCGTCACCCGCGGCCGGGACCAGGGTCTTCGCGCCGTTGAGGCGGAAACCGCTGGGAGAGCGGGTGGCCTTGGTCCGCAGCGCGAACGGATCGAACAGGGCCTGCGGCTCGGCGACGACGACCGAGGCCTGCGGCACGTTCTCACCCGTGAAGGCGCCCAGGTAGGTCTGCTGCTGCGCGTCGGTACCCCACTGCGACAGCGCGATCGCGACACCGCTCGGCGCCAGGATCGGCAGCGCCAGGCCCATGTCGCCGTACGAAAGCGCCTCGGCCACCAGCGAATTGGTGACCGCGCCCCGCTCGGACGCCGCGCCCTCGAGCTCCTCGGGCACGTTGATCAGGGTGATGCCCAGCTCGGCGGCGCGCTCGAGCAGGTCGCGCGGGGCCTTGGCGGAATTGTCGGCCTCGTGCGCGGCCGGGCGCAGGATCTCGCCGGCGAAGTCGCGCACCGTCTCGACGATCATCTGCTGCTCGTCGGTCGGGGTGAGGTCGAAGTAGTCCTTCTTGCGAGACTCGTTGGCGGGCAGCCGCTTCGGAGCGCCACCGCCGGCGACCTTCTCGAACACCCGGGTCGCCGCGCCCAGGGTGCGGAACCCGGTCTTGGTGCCCTCGTAGGTGATTCGTTCGATCGGCTTGCGCAGCTTGTACTTCTCCGCCAGCTCCGATCCCGTGATGGTCGTCATGACCCGCATCGCCGCGCCCATCCAGTCGCGTTTGACCGGGTTGAGGCCAACGGCGGAGGTATCCCGCTTCGTTGCGGTGTCTCGAGTGCTCATAATCACCAGTTTTCTATCGAGGAGGTGGGTGATCCTGCCCAGCAATCTTACTCCTGAGTAAGACTATCTTACTTCAGAGTAAGAACTGGCGTCGAGGATTGTCGAATCGGCAGGTCAGGGCGGTCGTTCGAACTTACCGACCGGTATCACTCGGATCTAGTGAAACAAATATGCTTCAGACGTGCCCGAGGTGGGCTAGGGTGTCGGCGCATAACCCGCTCCTGATGGAGGTTCGTACATATGAAGATTGCGCTCGGAACGGCGGGCATCATTGCCGCCGGTCTCTTCCTCGCCGCCCCCAACGCCAGCGCCGACGTGCAGCTGCAGCCGGTCGATGTGGGCATCAGCGGTTCCGGTGTCGGCCTGGGTACCGGATCCGGCGGCACGGGTGGCTGCATCAGCGGTGTCGGCACCGAGATCGGACTCGGTTCGGTCGGTGTGGGCTCCGCTGCCCCCGGCGGCCCGTTCCTCGACCTCGGCTCGGTCTGCGTACCGCTCGGCTGAGAGACAACGGCGTAGCGACGCTGGATAGCTGAGCGTAGCAACGCGCCCGGTGGCGGGACCGCAGCCCGCGCCGGGTACCCCCGGCACCGGTGGCCCGGCTGCCCCGGAGATGCGACGATGCGGGGGATGCGCGAACGGCCGGTCAACGTCTCGGGTGGCGAAACGTACTGGATAGCCGGAATTTTCGCGGTGCTGCTCACCGCGCTCTCCGGACGGTACGGGTACCACCGCGATGAGCTCTACTTTCTGGCCGCGGGACGGCGATTGGACTGGGGCTATCCCGATCAGCCGCCGCTGGTGCCACTGCTGGCCCGTGCGATGTCGGCCATCGATCCGAATTCCTTACTGCTGCTGCGTCTTCCGGCGACGCTGGCGGCCACTATCGTGGTGATCTGCACCGGACTCGCCGCCCGCGAACTCGGCGGCGGCCGGGCGGCGCAGGCGGTCGCCGCCGGGACCATGGCGTCGGCGGCCGTGGTGGCCGGGGCCGGGCACACGCTCAGTACGGCGGACATCGATCTCGCGGTGTGGTCGGTACTGATGCTGCTGGTCCTGCATCTCCTGCGGCCGGATGCCGACCCGCGATGGTGGCTCGCGATCGGCGCGCTGGCCGGAATCGGGGTGCAGAACAAGGCCCTGATCGTCGTTCCCCTTGCCGCGCTGGCCTTCTCACTGCTTGTGGTCGGACCGCGAGAAGTGTTTGCCACCAGGTATTTCCCGCTCGCCCTCGGTATCGCGGCGGTGATCAGCGCGCCCTACGTGGTGTGGCAGGCGCGCAACGGCTGGCCGCAGTGGGCGCTGAGCCGGGCCATCGCGGGCGGCTCCTCGGGCAGCTCGAATTCGCGAATCGGTTTCGTGCTCCTGCAATTCGGTCTGATCGGCGTCCTGCTGGTGCCCCTGTGGGCGTTCGGCCTGTGGTGGCTGTGGCGGCGCTACCGGGCCTTCGCCGTCGCCTACGCGATGTTGTTCGTCGGCTACCTCGTCATGGTCGGCAAGGCGTACTACCTCGGCGGGATGTATCCGCTGCTGGTGGCCGCGGGCGTGGTCGGACTGGAGCCGCGGCTGAGCGGGCATCGGATACGGCTTGCCGCACTGACTTTCGTCATCGCCTTGAACGCGGTGTTCTCGGCGGTGGTCTTCCTGCCCGTGCTCCCGATGTCCGCCCTCCGGGACCCGTCGGCTCTGCTCGCGATCAACAAGGAGGCGGGGGAGACCGTCGGCTGGCCGCAATTCACCGCGCAGATCGCCGATGTCCGAGCGCATTCCGCGCCCGACGCCGACCTCCTCACCGCCAACTACGGTGAGGCCGCCGCCCTCGAACACTTCGGCGGACGCTACCACCTGCCGACCCCGCACAGCGTGCACAACGCGTACTGGTGGTGGGGCCCGCCGCCGGGCGCGCACGAGGTGCTCGTCCTCGGCATGCCCGCCGACCGGGTGAGCCGCTTCTGCGTGGACCCGGAACCATTGGGGCACTTGAACAATGGCCTGAACATCCGCAATCTCGAGCAGGAGCGCGCGATCATCCTGTGCCGCACACCCCGCTGCCCCTGGTCCGAGATGTGGCCCGCCATGCGGCAACTCGGCTGAGGCCGGACCTCCGGCCCGGATCAGGCCTGCAGGGCCGCCAGCACCTGGTCCTGCAGATGCGAATTGGTCGCCACCGCGCTCCCGCCGTGCGGTCCCGGCTTGCCGTCCAGCGCCGTGAAGGTGCCGCCCGCCTCGCGAATGAGAATGTCCAGCGCCGCCATATCCCACAGCGACAGTTCGGGTTCGGTGACGATGTCGACCGCGCCCTCGGCCAGCAGCGTGTACCCGAAGAAGTCGCCGTACCCGCGCACCCGCCACACCTCGTCGGTGAGCGCGATGAGCTTGGCCCGGCGCCCGATGGCCCGCCAGCCCGACAGACTGGAGATCGCGAGGCTGGCCGCACCCAGCTCGGCGATCGCCGACACCGAGATGGCCCGAGGCTCACCCTGCTCGAAGCTGCTCCACGCGCCGTGACCGGTCGCCGCCCACCAGCGTCGCGCCAGCGCCGGCGCGCTGACCACGCCCACCACCGGTACGCCGTCCTCGAGCAGCGAGATGAGCGAGGCCCACACCGGCACCCCCCGCACGAAGTTCTTGGTCCCGTCGATCGGGTCGATGACCCACTGCCGGCCGCTGAATTCGACATCCCCGCCGAACTCCTCACCGAGCACCAGATCCCCCGGCCGCTCGACGGCCAGGATCTCCCGCAGCGTCCGCTCGACCGCCAGATCCGCATCCGACACCGGCGTCAGATCCGGCTTGGAATCGATCTTCAAATCGAGCGCCCCGAACCGCTCACGGGTGATCCCATCGGCCGCGTCGGCCAGCTTCAGCGCGAGTTCCAGGTCAGCGGAGTATCCGGTCACGCCCCAGCACGTTAGTCCTCCCCCGTTAACAGGTGGTGTCCCACGTCCCTAACACCGAGTGGCACACCGGTGAGGTGAATTGCCCGTTTTCGTGCTCGCCGGCGTGCCACCCGCCCATCACGCGTGGACGGCGGTGCGGGCGGCGGCGAGGGCGGTTGCCCACCAGTGGAGTTGCTCGAGGAGGTGGGTGGCGGAGTCGTCGAACTCGGTGGGGTTGGGCAGGGTGCCGTCGGGGGCGAAGTGCAGGAAGTAGCGGGGGAAAGTGACGGTGGAGCGGACGGTGTGGGCGTTGAGTTCGTTGAATACCGTGCGCAGGGACTCGATGGCCAGCAGGCCGCCGGTGCTGCCGCCGTAGCCGACGAATCCGACCGTTTTGCGATCCCACTGCGTGAAGTGCCAATCGATCGCGGTCTTCAGCGAGGCCGGGAAGCTGCGGTTGATATCGGGCGTGACCACCACGAAGGCGTCGGCGTCGGCCAGTCGCTCGGCCAGCTCGGCGGTATTGCCGGGGCGCACCGGGTTCGGGTCCATGAGCGGCGAGACGGCGGGCAGGGCGTGCGGCAGCGGGTAGTCGGCCAGGTCGATGACATCCACCTCGAACCCGCCGTGGGCGCGGGCTCGCTCGGCGAACCAGTTCGCCACCACCGGTCCGAAGCGGCCCTCGCGGACGCTGCCGATGATCACCGCGAGGCGCAGGGGAGTGCTGGTCATTGTGGGTCTCCTTCGAGATTCGCCGCAGCCGGTCGGCCGCTCGAGATCAACTCTGCGAGCCCGGCCGGGCGCTAGGGAGGCCACGCTGAGGGTGGTAGTGGCAGGGACACGATAAGAACCGCGCCCGTTGCTAGCGTCGAATACGTGAGTGAGAACGAGCTGGGCCTGTTCCTGCGGCTACGCCGGGAGGCGGTCACGCCCGCCGAAGTGGGCCTGCCGACGGGTCCGCGTCGTCGCACGCCCGGCCTGCGCCGCGCCGAATTGGCCACGCTCGCAGGAGTTTCCGTCGAGTACCTGACCCGGCTGGAGCAGGGCCGCGACCGGCACCCGTCCGCGCCCGTGCTGATCGCGCTGGCCGACGCGCTGCGATTGACCCCGGCGCAACGGGTGCACCTGCTCAATTTCGCCAAGGCCGGGGATCCGAACTTCAACTGCCGCGGCGGTTCCGGGCCCAACCGCCGCATCCGCCCGGCCGTGCAGGCCATGCTGGATCAGCTCGAACCCGCGCCCGCGGCCATCATGAACCGGCTCAGCGAGATCCTCGCGGTGACCGACGGCTACCGTGCCCTGTTCGGCCCGATCGGCCTGCTCGACGGCGGTCTGCCCGGCAGCTACGCCCGCTACGTCCTGTCGGACCCGCGCGCCCGCGACGCCTACCCGGACTGGGAACACAAGGCCGACAAGGTGGTCGCCACCCTCAAGCAGGGCCCCGGCCGCGCCGATCCCCACGTCGATGCCCTCATGGATGAACTGGCCGCCACCGTCGGCCCGGAATTCACCCGCCGCCTCGACACCCTCCCCGGCCTTCCCGACACCAATGGCGTCGGCCGCCTCACCCACCCCGAGGCGGGTCCCCTGCGCCTGGCCTACGAAACCCTGAACCTCTCCGCCGACGACGACCAATTCCTCATGGTCTACCTCCCGGCCGACGCCGCCACCGCCACGGCCCTGGACCGCCTCGTCGGCCGCCGCCCGGGCGGACTGCGCGCTGTCGCCGGGTGATTTGTCGGAATAGCACCTGGTGGCGGGGTCTTGTCCCGTGCGAGAGGTGACAGCTGATTGCGCAACGGTCGGGGTAACTCACCGGGTACGTCCAAAATCGGGTTGGCTCCCAACCCGCCGGCACGGGTGCCTAAGTGACTATGGCACTTGGCCGTCCGCTGAAGGCTCGGGGAGGCGGGGTAGCCTTGAACATCGTGCATCCTGACGTCTCCGCTGATCTGGCCGAACTCGACACGACTCTGAAGACCATCGAGTCGGTGCTCGACATCGACGAGCTGGCTCGCCGCATCGACGAGCTGGAGCAGCAGGCGGCCGACCCGGAGCTGTGGAACAACCAGGAACACGCGCAGAGCGTGACCAGTCAGCTCTCCCACGCGCAGAGTGAAATGCGCCGGGTGCGCGACCTCCGCCAGCGGCTCGAGGATCTGCCCGTGCTCTACGAGCTCGCCGAGGCGGAAGAAGGTGCGGATCGCACGGCCGCGCTCGCCGACGCCGATTCGGAGCGGGCCAGCCTGCACGCCGATGTCGAGGCCATGGAGGTCCGGACCCTGCTCTCGGGCGAGTACGACAAGCGTGAGGCGCTGGTCAACATTCGCTCCGGCGCGGGCGGCGTGGACGCCGCGGACTGGGCGCAGATGCTCATGCGCATGTACGTGCGCTGGGCCGAGGGCCACAAGTACGCGGTCGAGATCTACGACACCTCGTATGCGGAGGAGGCGGGCATCAAGTCGGCGACCTTCGCGGTCAAGACGCCCTATGCCTACGGCACGCTCTCGGTGGAAATGGGCACGCACCGCTTGGTCCGCATCAGCCCGTTCGACAACCAGGGCCGCCGCCAGACCTCCTTCGCCGAGGTCGAGGTGCTGCCGGTGGTCGAGACCACCGACCACATCGAGATTCCCGAGAACGAGGTCCGGGTCGACGTCTACCGTTCGTCCGGCCCCGGCGGCCAGTCGGTCAACACCACCGACTCCGCGGTCCGCCTCACCCACATCCCGACCGGCATCGTCGTCACCTGTCAGAACGAGAAATCGCAGCTGCAGAACAAGATTTCGGCCATGCGTGTGCTGCAGGCCAAGCTGCTGGAACGCAAGCGCCAGGAAGAACGCGCCCAGATGGACGCGCTCAAGACCAACGAGGGCGCGTCCTGGGGCAACCAGATGCGCTCCTACGTGCTGCACCCGTACCAGATGGTCAAGGATCTCCGCACTGGTTACGAGGTCAACAACCCCTCCGCCGTGCTCGACGGCGACATCGATGCTTTCATCGAATCCGGCATCCGCTGGCGCATGCGGGAGCAGGCGACAAACTAGCCATTGTTGGCGGCTCACTTCGGTGTTCGCGACCCGCCCCGGTCTGGACTGCGGCTTGATAGACCTCCGCCTTGTCGCGGAAGCGGAGGAGCGGAGGAGGGAAGACCGGGGTTACGAGGGCCGCGAACCACCGGAGCGAAGCGGAGGCAAAATGGGCACGATTCTCGCCGCGGGCACCGGAGCCGATTTCGGGAACTGGCTACGGTCCAGCGGTCTCGAGATCGTGCTGCTGGTCGTCGGCGCCATGTTGTTCAGTCGCGCCGCGACCTTCGTGCGCGACCGCATCACTCGCAAGATCGACGCCGGCTTCCGCAGCAGCGATTCGCTGGTGCGCTCCGAGGCGGCCAAGCACCGGCATGCGCTGGCGCAGGTCATCACCTGGGTGGTGCTGTCCATCGTCTACTTCCTGGTGTCGCTGGAAGTATTGCGGCGCTTGGGTTTCGAGCTCGGCGGACTGGTCGCCCCGGCCGCGGTGCTCGGCGCCGCCCTGGGTTTCGGGGCGCAGCGGATCGTGCAGGACCTGCTCGCCGGATTCTTCCTGATCACCGAAAGGCAGTACGGCTTCGGCGATGTCGTGCGCATCGCGGTCACTGGCAATTCGACCGAGGCCGAGGGTACGGTCGAGGACGTCACGCTGCGCATCACGACGCTGCGTAGCGCCGACGGCGAAGTGATAACCGTCCCGAACGGTCAGATCGTGAAAGTGACCAACCTGTCGAAGGATTGGGCGCGCGCCGCCATCGACGTGCCCGTTCCCGCCACCGCCGACATCAACAAGGTCAACGAGATCCTGCGCGAGGTGGGGGCCAAGGCCTTCGCCGATCGCAAGCTCAGAGCACTGCTGCTGGACGAGCCGACCGTCATGGGTGTCGAAGATCTCACCGTCAACCAGATGAACATCAAGATGGTCGCCCGGACGCTGCCGGGCAAACAGTTCGAAGTCGGGCGCGAGCTGCGGGTGCGAGTGGCCGCCGCGTTGCGCCGGGAGGGTCTCAGTGTCGGTGCTGATCAATAGAATGCGTAAGTCCACGGCGATCCTGATGGCCGTGTGGGTAGGAACATTCGTTCTGTATGTCTTCGTCAAGCCCGCCCAACACGAGACCGGCAGCACCCCGCCGATCGTGAACACCATGCTCAGCAACTATCTGCCGAACTCTTCCGAGCACGCGGGCCGCTGAGCCCGAGTCCGCGCGGTGTAGTCGGCCGCAGTGGCGTGCTGGCTACACTGGCTCCCCGTGATAACCCTGCGCAACGTCACCAAGTCGTATCAGACCTCGACGCGGCCGGCGCTGGACAATATCTCCGTCGATATCGAAAAAGGCGAGTTCGTCTTCGTTATCGGGCCCTCGGGCTCCGGAAAGTCCACGTTCATGCGGCTGCTGCTCAAGGACGAGAAGCCGACCACCGGTGAGGTGTGGGTCGCCGACTTCCGGGTCGACAGGCTGCCCGGGCGCAAGGTTCCCAAACTGCGCCAGCGCATCGGCTGCGTCTTCCAGGATTTCCGGCTACTGCAGCAGAAGACCGTGGAACAGAACGTGGCCTTCGCGCTGGAAGTGATTGGCAAATCACGAGCATTCATCAATCGCTCGGTGCCCGAGGCGCTCGACATGGTCGGTCTCGCCGGCAAGGCCGACCGGCTGCCGGGTGAGCTCTCCGGCGGTGAACAGCAACGGGTGGCGCTCGCACGCGCCTTCGTGAACCGGCCGCTGGTATTGCTGGCCGACGAACCGACCGGCAACCTCGACCCGGAGACCAGCCAGGACATCATGACGCTGCTCGAACGCATCAACCGGACCGGAACCACGGTCGTCATGGCCACCCACGACAACACCATCGTCGACGCCATGCGCCGGCGCGTGGTCGAACTCGACCGCGGGCGCATCGTGCGCGACGACGAGATGGGCGTGTACGGGGTGGGCCGGTAATGCGCGCGGGATTCCTGTTCAGCGAGGTCTTCACCGGCCTGCGCCGCAATGTCACCATGACCATCGCCATGATCCTCACCACCGCGGTGTCGCTGACCATGCTGGGCGGCGGTCTGCTGGCGGTCCGCATGGCGGACAAGATCCAGGACTACTACGTCCAGCGCGTCGAGATCCGGTTGTATCTCGACGATCAGGTCTCCAAGACCGATCCGGACTGCACCGGGCAGCCGTGCGCCTCGCTGATGGCGGATCTGAAGAAGCACGACTATGTGGCGAACGTGCAGTTCGTCAACAGCCAGGACGCGGTGAAGGAGGTCAAGGAGACCACCTTCAAGGATCAGCCCGGGCTCGCCGACGAGGTGAGCAAGGACGGGCTGCCCTCCTCGTTCCGGGTGAAGCTCGACGATGTCACCCAATACCGGTCCATCTATGACGACTTCTCCAAGCGGCCCGGCGTCATGACCGTGCTCAATGACATGGACATCGTGGATCGCCTGGTCAGCTTCTTCGTCGGATTGCGCAATGCGGCCTTCGGTTTGGCGGCGCTGCAGGCGCTGGCCGCGCTGCTGCTGATCGCCAATATGGTTCAGGTGGCGGCGCTGGCCCGCAAGACCGAGGTCGGCATCATGCGGCTGGTCGGCGCCACGCGGTGGTACACGCAGCTGCCGTTCCTGCTGGAGGCGGTGCTGGCCGCGCTGGTGGGGTCGGTGCTGGCGGTGGGCGGTCTGTTCGTCGCGCAACCGCTGGTGATCAACCGGGCGCTGGGGTCGCTGTTCAACGACCAGGTGCTGCCGCGGATCACGGGCGACGACATCGCGGCCGTCGCGATGATCGTCACCCCGATCGGTGTCGGATTCGCCGCTCTCACGGCATATGCCGCGCTCCGGTACTACGTCCGCGAGTGAGTGCCACGCTCTTCCTGAGGCTTGTCAACTCGCAGAGGGTGCGAAGTTCGGGCCATTGGCCCCAACGGCATTCCGGTGTCGGGCGGTGTCCGTAGGATTGCGGGCGTGAGTGCGCCGGAGGTCGAGACCGTAGTCGGAAACCTGGATGACGCCGGAAGTGATCCGGCGCACCAGGTGCTGCGAAAGACGTTCGGGTACGACAGTTTTCGCGGACCGCAGCGGGACATCGTCGACCAGGTGATCGCCGGCGGCGACGCCCTGGTGCTCATGCCCACCGGTGGTGGCAAATCGCTGTGCTATCAGATTCCGGCGCTGGTGCGCCCGGGCGTGGGCGTGGTGATCTCACCACTCATCGCGCTCATGCAGGACCAGGTGGACGCGCTCAATGCCGTCGGCGTGCGCGCCGGATTCCTGAACTCCACCCAGTTCCCCGACGAACGGCGCACGGTCGAGGCGCAATTCGTGGCGGGTGAGCTGGATGTGCTCTACCTCGCACCGGAGCGGCTGCGGCTGGAGTCCACCGCGCAGTTGCTGGATCGGGGCAAGATCTCGGTCTTCGCCATCGACGAGGCGCACTGTGTCTCGCAGTGGGGCCACGACTTCCGGCCCGACTATCTGGGCCTGTCGATGGTGCACGAGCGCTGGCCGGACGTGCCGCGCATCGCGCTCACCGCCACCGCGACCGAGGCCACCCGCAAGGAGATCGCCGAGCGGCTGGACCTCACCCGCGCCAAGCACTTCGTGGCCAGTTTCGACCGGCCCAATATCCAGTACCGGATCGAGGCCAAGAATCGGCCCGAACACCAGCTGCTCGCGTTCATCCAGACCGAGCACGCCGGCGATGCGGGCATCGTCTACTGCCTCTCGCGCAATTCCGTCGAGAAGACCGCGGCCTTCCTGACCGCCAATGGCGTGGAAGCCGTGCCGTACCACGCGGGGCTGGACAATCGCACCCGCGCGGCCAACCAGGCGCGGTTCCTGCGCGAGGACGGGCTCGTGGTGGTCGCCACCATCGCCTTCGGCATGGGCATCGACAAGCCGGACGTGCGCTTCGTCGCACACCTGGATCTGCCCAAGTCGGTCGAGGGCTACTACCAGGAGACCGGCCGTGCCGGGCGTGACGGGCAGCCGTCCACCGCGTGGATGGTGTACGGCCTCAGTGACGTTGTGCAGCAACGGAAGATGATCGACTCCTCCGACGGCGACGCCATGCACCGGCGCCAGCTGCAACTGCACCTGGATGCCATGCTCGCGCTCTGCGAAACCGTGCAGTGCCGCCGCGTCCAGCTGCTGGCCTACTTCGGTCAGCAGGGTGAGCGCTGCGGCAACTGCGACACCTGCCTCAACGCGCCGGAGGCGTGGGACGGCACCGTGCCCGCCCAGAAGGTGCTCTCCACCGTGCTGCGGCTCAAACGCGAACGCGGTCAGAGCTTCGGCGCGGGCCACATCGTGGACATCCTGATCGGCAAGCGCAATCCCAAGGTGGAGCAGCACGCCCACCACGAGCTGAAGGTGTTCGGCATCGGCACCGAGCTGCGCGACATCGAGTGGCGCGGCGTCGTGCGTCAGCTGCTGGCCCAGGGTCTGCTCGCTGTGCACGGCGACTACGGTGTGCTCACCCTCACCGACGCCAGCAACCAGGTGCTGTTCGAGAAGCGCCAGGTCATGTTCCGGCGTGAGCCCGAACGCGCCAAGGCCGCCCGAACCGCCAAGCCCGCCAAGGCATCCCGCCTGGCCGTCGGCGACCTGAGCCAGTCCGACACCGACCTGTTCGAAAAGCTCCGCGCCTGGCGTGCGGCCACCGCCAAGGAGCAGGGCGTCCCCGCCTACGTGGTCTTCCACGACGCCACCCTCCGCGAGATCGCCACCCGCAAACCCGCCACCCTGTCCGACCTCGCGGGTATTTCCGGCATCGGGGAGAACAAGCGCGCCAAATACGGTGAGGGCGTGCTGGAAGTGATCGCCGCCGGCGGTTCGGGCACCGAAACATCAAGCTCCGCACCGGCTTCCGGTTCCGCCGTCGCCACGCCGAGCGGCCGGTCGGCGGCCTCGTCCCAGGGATCTCGGTCCGCGGCCTCGAATGCGAGCCCACAATCGGCGGCCCCTGAGCGGCGCTCCTCGCGGTTCGGCACCACATCGGCCGCTGCACCGAAACCGAGCCAGGCCACCGTCACCCCCGCCGACGAGATCCCCTGGCCCGACGAAGCGCCACCGGACTTCGACGAGCTCCCGCCCGACTACCAGTGATCGGTGTCCGGAAATGACCTCGCGCAGGTCCATTAGCAGGCGATTTGGTTGCTGGGCGGCGGCACGATAAGCTTTCGGAGCTGCCGCGGTCCACGGATCGCAGCAAGCGACCTGGTCCCGTCGTCTAGCGGCCTAGGACGCCGCCCTCTCAAGGCGGTAGCGCGGGTTCAAATCCCGTCGGGACTACTGAGAAAGGCCCTTCAGCGAATGCTGAAGGGCATTTCTGTATTTCGCGTCTCATCCGCGCCCGAAAATCATTGGCGTGCACCGCGATACCGTGGCTACCGTGGGTCCCGGTCGTTCGAGGGGTGCCCCGGAATCTCCGGATCGTATTCCCCGTTCGAGAGCGGCCACGTCATTCAGGTTGGCGCAGAACAAATCTGCCGGGGTTCGATTCCCTTCACCGGTACGCCTCGCCCGGTCGGGTGCGGTGCCGTGGCCCTGCGGGCTCTCCGACTTCGGTCGGGGGACGCCCCCGCCGCGGTCCCGTGACCGGGCGAGGCGTGTCCGGTCACGCCGAAACCACTGTGGGGGAAGGAGATACGCATGTTCACGACGGTCATGGAATACAAGACGGTCATGGAATACCAGCGCACGCTGCGATTCGAGGACGGCACCCTGCGGGAGGTTCTCGGCCCCGGCCGGCACCGCTACAACAAGGAGCGCTGCACCCTGGTCACGGTCGATATGCGCCCGCGTCTGCTGCAGGTCGGCGGCCAGGAGCTGCTGACCCGCGACGGTCTGTCGCTGCGCGTCAGCTTCGTCGGCGACTGGGCGGTCACCGATCCGGTGACCTTCACCACCGGAGCCCAGTCCGCGGAGACGGTGCTCTACACGACCGTCCAGGAGGTCGCTCGCGATCTCGTGGCCGCGCACACCCTCGACGAGCTGGTCGCCGACCGCACCCGGCTCGGCGCGGGCACCGAGCGCGTGGCGGCCGCCGTCGAACGTCTCGGCATTCGCGTCGAGAGCCTGCGCGCCAAGGACCTCATGCTCCCGGGCGAGCTCCGTAAGGCCGCCCTCGAAACGGTGCTGGCGCGCGAACGTGGCCGCGCCGAACTCGAGCGCGCCCGCGCCGAGGCTGCCGCCCTGCGCTCGCTGGCCAATACCGCGAAGCTCCTGGCGGACAACCCGGTCCTGCTGCGCCTGCGGACCCTGCAGGTCGCGGCCGCTCCGGGCACCAAGGTGGTCCTCGACTCGCGGGAGAATGTCTGAGCAGTACGGGCACCGAGAGGCACGACACCGCCCCGGCCGGAACATCCCGTTCCGGCCGGGGCCGGTTCAGGCCAGCGCGGTCGTATGGTTCTGCTCCCACACCTGGATGTGCGGCCCGAACTCGCTGAGGAAGGCCTGCACGTGCGGAGTCGAGCCGTGAGCGTCGAGCGCCTGGCGTGAATCCCAGTGCTCGAAGCACAGGAACAGTGACGGGTCGTCCTGGTCGCGGTAGAACTCGTAGGTGTGGCAGCCCGGTTCGGCGAGGGTGGGCGCGGTCAGCGTCAGCATCGCCTGCGCGACCCGGTCGGCTGCCACGGGATCGACCTTGATGCGGATGAAAGCCGTGTGCACGGAAGTCCTTTCGAGGAGAGTCGCTGTGAACTGGCTCACGCCAGCGCTGTTCTCATGACTAACACCGGGCCCGCCGGGACGGGCTGGGCGCGTCCCGGCCACCGGAACAAGACGCCGGCCGGCGTGGTTGAACAACGAGGCCCGATTCCGTCACCGTGCGGGTTCGGGCCGGAGCATCCGTAAGCTGGTTGGGCACTCCGGGCAGCGACGGGACGATAGAGGAGACATGAAGGAAAAGGGGCGCAAGGTCATCGCCAGCAACAAGAAGGCGCGGCACAACTACGCGATCCTCGAGACCTACGAGGCCGGGGTCGCGCTGGTCGGTACCGAGGTGAAGAGCCTGCGCGAGGGCAAAGCCTCGCTGGTCGACGCCTACGCCTCCATCGACGACGGCGAGGTGTGGCTGCGCGGCCTGCACGTACCCGAGTACGGGCACGGCACCTGGACCAACCACGCGCCGCGCCGCACCCGAAAGTTGCTGCTGCACCGCCGCGAGATCGACAAGCTGCTCGGCAAGACCAAGGAGTCGAGCCTGACCCTGGTCCCGCTGTCGATGTACTTCTCCGACGGCAAGGTCAAGGTCGAACTGGCCCTCGCCAAGGGCAAGCAGGACTACGACAAGCGCCAGGACCTGGCCCGACGCGACGCCGAACGCGAGGTCACCCGCGAACTCGGCCGCCGCATCAAGGGCATGCGCGGCTGACCCCCGGGACCCCCGGCTGACGGCGCGTTAATGGAATGAACCAAGGTTTGTTCGGTGTTAGGATAGGTAGCCCGGTGAGAGCCGGGTAGTTCATCTGAATCGGTGAACACAGACGGGGCTGAACGGTTTCGACTGCGTACGTTGATTCAGGGGAAGCGTGTCGGTGCAGGCAGGAGACCACCGTATAAGCGTCGCTGTAACCCTATAAGCGCCGATTCTCATCAGCGCGACTACGCTCTCGCTGCCTAAGCAACGAAGCGTGTCTGTCAGCCCGGGTTCGCCCTCGACCCGGTCCCTGGCATCAGCTAGAGGGCTCTACCGTCCGACGCGGTCGCGGCGCCGGACGGGACATCCAACAGCGACTGGGATCGTCATCTCGGCTTGTTCGCGTGACCGAGAGATCCGAGCAGAGGCATAGCGAACTGCACACGGAGAAGCCCTGAAGATGCGGCGGAGGACCCGGGTTCGATTCCCGGCAGCTCCACTGACGGAGGCGAGTGCTCATGGCGAGCACTCGCCTTTTTCGTTCCGCGTGCCTGTGACGGTGCCACGCGTGGTCGCCGTTCGCCGTCTACGAATCTCGGTGGAGGTAGAGGGCGGCGAGCCGGGGGAGTCGCTGCAGCATCTGCTCGTGGTCGGAGAAATCGAACGGCTCGCCCATGTCGGGGAAGTCGAGGTCCTCATCGGTTGCCGTCATCGGCTCGCTGTCCGGGTCGGTGGCCTGGAACTGTTGCCATGCTGCGGTGAAGGTGTCCTCGCCCGTACCTCGTTCGTACGCGGTCATGGCTGCGTAGAGGACGGTTTCGTCGGCTATCGCGTCTTGGTCGTATTCTGCGGCGGCGGCGATCACGACCGGATGGTCGGCCAGGTTGTCGGGGTTGGCGTATACCTTGTCGGTCCAGTCTTTGCCGAGCGCGATGATGCCGGCGCGGAAGTCTTCGAACCCATCGTCTGAGCAACCGTCACCGATCAGGTATGCGGCGGCCCACACGTCCCAGCGGTAAAGGGCGTCATGGATATTGAGGAAGTGGTCCTGGTATTCGAGGATTTCATTCGGGGCGAGGTCCGCCAGGTGATCGACCAACGCTTCGGCGAACGGTGCACGGTCGGTGCCGGCGGCGTCGATGATGCGCCAGAACGAATCGCTATTCACGAATGACACTGTGTCAGAGTGGCAACTATGAATGCGAGCATCCGCGGGGTATCGGGTCTGCTGCGTCGGCTGCAGGATGACGGGCAGGACCTCGCGGCCGTACATGCCACGGCTGAAGGCTTCTTGGACCAGCATTATGCCGCGCCGTACGAACTATGCCTGGTCCTCGCGGCACTGGTCGAGTGCTCGGCGGATCTGCTGACTGCCGAGGACATTCGGGATGCGATCACGAGCGATCCTCGGTGGGGCACTGCGGCGGACCGGAGTCGACTCGTGGCACAGCTTCGCGAACTCGCCTCGGATGTGTACTCATCCACGCGGGAGGACGCACTGGCGATCCTGAGTGCCCTCGGAACACCGGGTTGACGCCTGACCGCGCCGGGCCACGACTGCTTCGACCGCAAAGGTCGAGCCGTGCAGCGCTATCCAACTCACGTGAACGCGGGCTGAACCGACCACAGGATGACGAACGCGAGCATGCAGATCGCGCTGGTGATGTGGTCGCGAAGAATGAGGCGGGCCAGGCGGGACTGTTCGGGGAGCGGATCCGCGCGGGAGCCCAGCCGGACCGCGTTGGGGACGGTGCGCAGGGCAGCCGGGGCTATCGCCGCGAGCGCCAGTACGAGCGCGAGCAGGGAGGCCCAGAGAGGGTGGTGGCCGCGGAGCAGTTGGAAGACCAGGCCCGCCAACAGGACCACCATGACCAGGGCGATCAGGGTGCTCATCGGGCGAGACGTGGTGGTGGCCCGGCGGTAGTAGGCGGCGATGGAATCGATTACCTCGGTGGGTAATTCGGGTTCCGCGCGGTAACGCAGCACTTGGCTGTCGAAGATCAAATCCATCCAGAGGACGGCCAGCAGGAATCCTCCGCACGCGGTGAGCATGGATGGATGCTAGCGACAGCGAAGGCCCGGTCCACTCGGATCGGGCCTTCGCCGTTCGTTGCTGGATCAGCCGCCCGCTCGGCGGCGGAAGGTGCGTTTGCCGCCTGCCTGAGCGTGCGTGCCGCGCACCTTGGCGGAGTGTTGGGCGGAACCGCCTGTGGAGGCGTGGCCATTCTTTCGGTCGAGTGCTTCCCGGAACTTCCGTTTGGTCGCCTCCTCCGGCGACTCGATAGCATCACCCGCGAGTAGCTCGGCTGGGACTTCTTGTTCGTCGGCCATGGGCCCAGCCTATCGTTGCGTTTCGTCTCTGGCGTGTTGCCGAGCGCGAGCGGATCATGCTCACCATGGCGCTCGGCGAGACCGAGCGCAGATCTTATTGTGTTCGTGGGAGGTTCGGCCCGAACCGGAGGCCACATGAGCAGGATGTATCTGTGCTGTGACATCGATGGCGATGCTCACCTGGTGCCCGACAATGAACTGGTCCAACGGACGTCCGCTTACCTCGTAGCGCTTTGCGACAATGCCGTGCTGCTGGTTCGAGATGGCACCGGGCAGAAGGGGAGATGGGATCTTCCCGGTGGTGGCCTCGAGCCCGGCGAGGAGCGTCTGGATGCTCTCGATCGGGAACTGCTGGAGGAGACGGGACTTCGCCTGGCAGGTGAGCCCGCTTATCTTTGCGAGTTCGTCGAATACTTCTATGACCTTCAGTCCCGGCGAGGTTGGGAGTCGACGCGGTGCTATTACGTCGGTGGTGTAGTGGGAACCGTGCGTCCGCACGGCAATGATGTTGATGTTGCTGCCTGCCAATATGTTTCGCTGCCGCTGTCCGCAGCCGAAGTTGGGGCGGTGGCACGGAAGATGACGCAATTGGCGCTTTTGTCTGGTTGATCAGGGAGGTTCCGGGGCGATGCTCGGATTGCGGTGGTGAGCCGGCTCATCGGCTGAACAATTGCCAGTGCAGGGCCCAGGGTACGAATGCCATTGCAGTTGCGAGCAGTAGTAGCGTCTGTCGGCGTAGTGGTGCGTGCATCTGGGCTCGCGCGCGCCATGCCGACAGGGCCAGGATGGCTGCGGTTACGGGGACTGCCAATGCCAGTCCGTGGAGTAGGAGCCAGGGCAGTGGCTGGCCGAGGGTGAAGGCTGTCTGCGGTAGCTTGCCACCTATGGCCAGGATTCCTACGACGTAGGTCACGGTGCCCAGGGTGGCCAGCAGTCCGATGGCGGATACTGCTCGAGCTGCCCGGCGTGGTCCGCGACGGGCTTCGGATGGACTGCGTCGCCGTATCATCCGGCCGAGGGCGGCGAGTGGGTAGGTGGCGAAGCCGAGCAGTAGGGCAGCCAGTGCTGCGTACTCGAGACCGGGGTGGGCGCCTGGTGCGCGGCTGGCCGGCTGCCGGGGTGGGGTGGCGGCGCTGGTGGGTGGTGCTTGATCGGCGGCTACCGCGTGGATCCAGTCGGTTATGACGTCGGTGTAGCCGGGGTCGAGTTCACCGAGCGGTTTGCCCTCGAAGAGCTCGCCGCCGACGCTGTCGAAGCCGTTGGTGGTGCGATGGCCGTTGTGGCCGGCATTCGGGATGAAGCGTGTTGTCACCGAGTGATTTCCGGCGACTGCCAGTTCGCGTTGGAAGATCGCCGCGCTCTCGCCGCTCGGCACCTTCACATCGTGGTCACCCCACAGCGCCAGCACGGGCACTCGCACTTGCCGCAGAGCGGGCGTCGGGTCGTAGTCCGCTTCCGGGAACGCGCCGAGTCCGTCGACCACAGCAGCGCCGGGGCCGCTCACTGCCTCCGGCAGGTGGCCGGAAACGCCGTTGTGCCGCAGGAGATTCGAGAGATACCAGGTTTGGGTGCGCAAGGGTGTCAGTCCGGACCCGCCGATGGTGACCACGAAATCGACCGTCGACGAGCGGGACGCCGCGAGTGTCGCCACCCAGCCGCCCTCGCTGAACCCCCACAGGCCGACGTGAGCGGCATCCACATCGGGCCGATCGCGCAGCAGTCGCACCCCGGCGAGCGCATCGTCGGCCAGTACCGAGAAGTCCCGGTGGCCGGTCGAGTATCCGACGGTGCGTTTGTCCACAACCAGCGTGGTGATGCCCGCACGCGCGAAAGCCGCTGCCTCGGGATGGTATTCGGCCCGAGGCCCCGGCCCCGATCCGCCGATGAGCACGATCCCCGGATGCGGCCCGGCACCCGTGGGCCGGTAGACCGCACCGTGCAGCGTCACCCCGTCGCTGTCGAAGGCCACCTGCTCCTGCTCGGGATCGGCTGGTCCGGGTTGCGCTTCGGCCTTACCACCACCGATTCCGAAGCACAGCAGGACAAGCATCGCGACCATCATCACTCGCACACCGGAAACATAGGGACGTCAACCACTTCCGGGCATCGCACCACGGTACTGACGCTCCTCATCCCTCGGTACTGGACGGAGCGGGCCTTCTCGTTTCTTCGGGCCGGTAGCGGGCTGACTTCTAGTGGAGAGTTTCCAGGTCGCGGGTAGTGCCGGGCAGCGCCAGATCTTCCAGGGCCTGAGGGGATTGGGGCGGGTAGAACTGGGCGTACCAGCGGCGGAGGGACTTGATGCCCTTCTCGTGGGGGAGGAGGACGGGGCGGGGGCGGTGGATTTTGTGGTCCCAGATGGCCAGTTCTTCGCGGACCTCGCCGAAGGCGACCAGGCGGAGGGCGAGTTTGAGAACTGGGGCGGCGAAGGGGAATCCGGGGCGGCGGCGGATGTAGTAGAGCATGCGGAGTTCGCTGGTGGTGTCGTCGATGGGGGTGGTGAGGGCGACGGCGGTCATGGTGATCAGTGCGCCGGTGGTGCGGACGACCATGACACCGGGGCCGTACATGAAGACGTCGAAGCTGTTGTCGACCGGGTAGCCGAGGACGGGTTTGCAGAAGCGGGTGTGGATTTCGGCGAAGGGGCCGTCGGGGATGAGTTCCTGGACAGGGGGCTCGCTCTGGCCGTGGATGTGGTGGAAGTGGGATTCGTCGACGATGTTCTCGCGCATCTCCTGGATGTGGATGCGCGATTGCACGACATCGTCGATGGGGCGGGCGAAGGCGCGATCGGTGGCCTCGGGGATCTCGGGCACTTCCCACAGCGGTTCGCCGGCACCGGAATAGACGAAGATCAGCCCGCTGTGCTCGCGCACCGGGAAACCACCCAGCGTCACCCGCGGCGGGCGGGACGCGAAAGGCGCTGAGGCGCAGGCACCGTCGGCGTCGAAACGCCAGCCGTGGAACGGGCACTCCACCTGCCCGTCCACCACCCGGCCCCCGGCCCCGAGATGGGCGCCGTAATGCGGGCAGTGCGCGTCGCGGACGGTGGCCCGGCCATCGCTGCCCCGGAAGGCGATCAGCGCGCGACCGAAGTAATGCAGATTCACGATCTTTCCGGACCGGAGGTGCTTGCTGCGCAACACCGCATACCAGCCCTCGGGCACCGTCGGCATCGGATAGTGGTCGGCGCGCGGATCGCGCGCCAGCTCGGACAGGCCCGAACGATCACGTCGAAGGAACACGCCGCAAACCCTAACTGGAACCTGTTACAACACAATGAACGGAACCGTCGGTTTGCTGTGAATCGTGTTGGACGGGAACGCAACTCGATTCGTGATCGGCCGGGTACTCGTTATTCCATTGGCGGGCTCAGGGATTCGGGTTGCCGTAGGTGGCGGCGATGTCTTTGGAGCTGGGCCAGCGGTTGTAGGTGGGGGACTGGGGCCAGCCGGTGGGGACGTCTTGCCAGTCTTCCTGGCGGCCGTAGGGGAGGAGGTCGATGAGGGGGAAGGTGTGGGTCAGTTGTTCGACGCCGCGGCCGTTGGTGTGCCAGGTGCGGTAGACGGTGTCGCCGTCGCGGAGGAAGACGTTGACGCCGAAGCCGCCGCCGGGTGGGGCGTCGATGTCCGCGCCGAATGGGCTGTTGGCCGTGGAGTACCAGGGCATCTGGTTGCCGACGCGGCGCTTGTAGGCGAGGGCCTCGTCGATCGGGCCCTGGGTGACGATGACGAAGCGGGCGTCGTAGAGGTCCAGGAATTCCAAACGGGTGAACTGCGCTGTGAATCCGGTGCAACCGGGGCATTGCCATTCCTCGCCCGGGAACCACATGTGGCTGTAGACGATCAATTGGGACTTGCCGCCGAATATGTCGGCCAGGCGGACCGGGCCGTCCTCGCCTTCCAGGATGTAGTCGGGCAGTTCGACCATCGGCAGGCGGCGGCGCTGGGCGGCGATGGCGTCGAGCTCGCGGGTCGCGGCCTTCTCACGGATACGCAGTGCTTCGAGTTCGGTCCGCCAGGTGTCGATGTCGACGACGGGCGGCAGCGGGTTGGTGCTCACAGGATCCTCCCTCACCGGGTTCACAGAGTGCGTGTTGTAGGCATGGACGCCGCGGGCGCGCAGAACTCATCGGTGCCCCGTCGAATCAGTTGGTGCGATTCGCGTAATCGAGGGGGAGTTTGGCCGGTGGGCAGTCGATGACGGTGTCGTCGTCGGGTTCCCGGGTTTCGAGGTAGGTGATGCGACCGGTGGAGGCGACCAGGGTTTGCGGGTAGGTCGGGCCCTGGTCGCGGTCGGCGATGATCTGCGGGATGTCGTCCTCGTAGTGGCCCACGGTGCTCTCGGGAAAGTCGAGCATCCACTGCGGATAGCAGATCGTCGTGTGCACCCGGCGCTCGCGGAGCCAGACGATGAGCACGGTGACCGCCCCGGTCGGCTCCACCCAGGCGATTTTGTACATATCGCCGCTGAGCTGGATCATCTTGGCCGGTTGCGCCGTGGACCAGCGCCCGAACATCGGTCCCATCAGGCAGCGGAAGGCGACAGTCTGCGAATTGCGCACGTACAGGTCGAACTTCCAGCCGTTCTCGTACGCATAGATCAGATGTCGCCCGACGATTCCCGACAGGTCACCGGCCAGGGCCGGTGCGGCTGCGGCATCCTCGGCGCTCATCGCTAACTCCTCTCGGCCGACCTGCGTCAGGACCCGGGCGTCGCGCTCAGCCTATCCGCTGAGCACGGCTTCCCCGATGATCTCCACGGATGTTCCAGATCAGGGCAGAGGCGGCGGGCGGTCGGGCACCAGCAGGGTGGCGATGGCGGCGCCGATGGGGATGGCGTTGTCGGTGTCGGGCTTGGCGGCCGGGCCCAGGGTGGCGTAGACGACGATGGTGGTGTCGGATTTGGTGTCGTAGAGGGCGATGCCGTGGTAGCCGCCGTAGGCGGGGTTCATGAACAGCCAGTCGGCCATATGGGGCACGCCGAAGGCGAAGTACTTCTGGCCGGTGAGCGGGCCGAGACCGGCGGTGGAGGGGGCCATCATCTGCTGGAACTGGCTGCTGGAGAGCAGTTCTCCCGTGCCGAGGGCCCGGACCCAGCGGCCGACGTCGGTGACGGTGGAATTCATGTTGCCGGAGTGCAGGAAGGCCGTCGGGTTCCAGAAGGTGGCGTCTTCGAAGATCTTTCGCTCGTCGGTGTAGCCGTGCAGGATCGGCTCGTCGATCCGGGCGGTGCGGACCACCGCGGAATGCCGCATGCCGAGCGGTCCCAGGACGTACTGGGAGATCAGGTCCCCCAGCGATTTGCCGCTGGCCAGCTGCAGCACCTCACCCAGGACAACCAGGTCGCTGTGGGCGTAGGCGAAGCTGGTGCCGGGATCGAACAGGGGCGGGCGGGCATTGGCCAGGTCGAACAGCTCCTGGGCGGTCCAGGTGCGAAACGGATTGTCGGCGAAGCGTTTCAGGAAGCCGGGGTCGGTGACGTAGTCGGAGATTCCGGAGGTGCTGTCGGCGAGCATGCGCGGGGTGATCCGGTCGGCGCGCGGGAAGGCCGGCAGCCAGGTGGCGATCGGCTGGTCCATGGACAGGGTGCCGGCCGCGTCCAGATGCCACAGCACGGTGGACAGCATCGGCTCCATGGGCTGGCCCACCCGCAGCTGCATGTCGGTGGTCGCGGGGATGCCCAGCGGCGAGTCGCCCACCGCGCCGATGGCGATCGGCGCCTTACCCCGCCACACCCCGAAAACCGCTGCGGTGAGGTCGAGTTGGGTCAGTTTGGTGCGCACGATATCGGCGATCTGCGCGGCTTCGGGGGAGTTGGTGCCGGAGCTCTGCGTCCCACCGCCCCGATCGGATCCGCAGGCACCGGCGGCCACGGTCAGCACGATCGCCAGGACCACACCCACTCGGCATCGAGTAGACACACCCATCACCGGATCCCTTCATCGAAGAAGACGGCCCGAGCAGCGTGGATGACAATCTACGCCGCCGCTCGGGCCGTCTTCGCCACGGATCACCGGGGTGCCGGGATTTCGCCGGTCGGTCAGGCGACGGGCACCGGGTCGGGGCGGGCGGCTCCCGCCGTCGCGGTGATGCCGGCGGCGAGAAGGGCTGCGAGGGTAAGGATTCCCGCACTCACCAGGTACGTGAGCTGGAAACCCTGGGCCAGGGCCTCGGTGGGGGAGGCGCCGGCGGCCAGCCGGGCAGTGCGGTGATGGAGGGCAATGGTGGTCAGGACGCCGAGTCCCAGGGCCCCGCCCAGTTGCTGGGTGGTGGTGACGAAACCGGAGGCCAGGCCGGTGATATCGGCGTGGGTTTCGCCGACGGCGGCGATGGTGATGGAGACGAACCCCAGGCCCATGCCGAAACCGGCGGTCAGCATGCCGGGAAGGAGGTCCGGGTAGGAGGCGGTCACCGGAATCTGGGCAAGCAGCAGCATGCCGACGGCGCCGGAGGCCATGGCGGCGACCAGGATCGGGCGGACGCCGACCCTGGGGACAAGGCCGGCGGCGGTGGCGAAACCAGCGATGACCAGGGCACAGAACGGGAGCCAGGCCACGCCCGTGCGGAGCGGGGAGAAGCGGAGGACCTGCTGGAGGTACAGGGTCAGGAAGAAGAGCATCGACAGGATGGCCGAGCAGAAGAGGATGTTCGCGATGTTGGCGACGGCGCGGTCGCGGTCCCGGAAGAAGGACAGCGGGATCATCGGGGCCCGGGAACGGCCGGCGCGCAGCAGGAATGCGGTCAGCAGCATCAGGCCCAGGGTGATGCGGGCTGCGGTGGCGAGGCCGGCGGAGTGGCCGCTGTCGATGAGGCCGAGGTCGAAGGCGGCGATCGCGCCGGTGATCAGGGCCGCGCTCAGGCCGTCGAGACGGATGTCGGTGCGGGGCGGGCGATTGTCCGGGAGCAGCCGGTGTACCAGGACCAGTGCCAGGACTCCGGCCGGCACATTGATGAGGAAGCACCAACGCCACCCGGCATATTCGGTGATGACCCCGGAGAGGACGACACCGAGGGTCGCCGCCAGACCGCCCAGCCCGGCCCAAATGCCCAGGGCGCGATTGCGTTCGCGGGGTTCGGCGAAGAGTCCGGCGACGATGCTCAGGGCGGCGGGGCCGGCGAACGCGCCGCCGATGCCCTGTCCCGCGCGGCTGGCGATGAGCATGGCCGAGTCCTGCGCCAGGCCGGTGGCCAGCGAGGAGAGGCCGAAGACCGTCACGCCGATCAGGAAGACACGCTTGCCGCCGAACAGGTCCGCGGTGCGCCCGCCGATCAGTAGAAAGCCGCCGAACAGCAGCAGGTAGGCATTGATGATCCAGGTCAGGTCGGACTCGGACATGTGCAGGTGCCGCTGGATGGTGGGCAGTGCGACGTTCACGACCGTGTCGTCGAGGTTGAGCATCATCTGGACCGAGCAGAGCAGGCCCAGGGTGAGGTAGCGGAGGGTGGCTCGGCTCGCCACGGGAGGTGCGGTTGTCATGACTCTCCATTTATTGGTGGTGTACCACTAATAAATGAGAGTGTGCGACCAAAACTGTTGGTGGTCAACCACTAATTTCTCGGCGCGCGCCGGTAGAGTGGGCGAGTGACCGATGAGCAGCGCCAGCCCACCACCGCCGAACTGGTCGATGTGCTGCAGCGCGCCGTCGCACTGGTCCGAAACCACTTCGCGGTCACCACGACCCGGCTCGGCGTCACTCCGGTGCAGGCCAAGGCGCTGGGGCACCTCGCCGAACCGCTGACTCTCAAGGAGCTGTCCGCCCGGCTCGGGGCGGACCTGTCCAATACGGCCACCTCGATCGACCGGCTCGAGTCACAGGGCTTGGTGCAGAAGCAGATTCATCCAACCGACCGCCGCGCCCGCCTGGTCACGCTGACCGCGGCCGGGGAGGCGCTCCGCACCCAGCTCGATGAACAGGTCTTCGGGGCGGTACCGGCGCTGGCCGTGCTGGACGCGAACCAGCAGCGCGAGCTCTACGCGCTGCTGGAACTCGTTGTCTCCCAATAGGGTTGAGCTGAGCTGCGCAGTGTTCAGCTGGGCTGGGGCGCAGCCGGGCCGGGCTGGGCTGCCGGCGCCGGATTGATCAGACCGTCCGCCACGCCGACGGCCGCCCCGACACCTGCGCCGAGCGCCATGAACGGTGCGGCGACCATGGCGTAGCCGATGACGCCGCCGATGGCCGGGACGATGACCAGGCCGATCGGCGCGAAGGGGAGTCCGGCGATCGCGCCCGAGACCACGCCGACCAGTGCGCCGGTCCACGCGATCGGACTGGCCACGACGGACCCGATCGACGCGCCGATGGCCGCGTCACCGAGGACGGCCTTCGCGACGCTGGTGGAGCGGTCATGGTCGAGCCCGGCCGCTTCGAGCGACTGCGCCAGACCGGCTTCGGTGCCCGTGGTCGCGGTATTGATCTGCTGGGTCTGCTCGGGGGTCAGAAAGAACGGCCGGTCGAGCTGGAGGGTGCCGATGTGAATCGACGAGTCCGGGATATCCAGGGCCGGCTGATCCGCCACGGCCGGTGGCGCTTCCTCGGCCAGGGCGGGTGTTACTCCCAGGAGAACCAGGGAGAGGGGAAGAGCCCCCGCAACGGCGACCCGGGCCGCACGCCGACAAAGCTGAACCGAACTTGTGGGCTGCCTTGTGCCCATAGGGAAACCTCATTCCGAGATGTCGATGACTTCGCATCAGGATTCGAAACCGGAACCCTCTCGGATCTGTCCCGATTATGGGAATTGTTGGCAGCGACGGGTTTTGCGAGGTGTCGGACGAAGTTGTGCGAGGTATGGGAAGAAATCCGGGGCCCGCGCACTGTCGTGCACGGGCCCCGGAACCGTCAGCCGCGGTGCATCCGCGGGCCCGGGCCGCCCCAATTGTGGTGGCCGTGATGGCCGTGGTGCATGAGGACCAGCATGCCCACGATGTAGAGGATGGCGAACAGGACGAAGAGGGCGCCGCCGATCCAGAGGGAGAGGATGCCGAGGTAGCGGGCTCGGTGCGAGGCGTAGCGGGCGCCGTCGGCATCGCCTTCGGACCACAGGGGAAAGACGTTCAGGGCGTGGGTGAACGCGGAGAAGGAGAGGGGCCAGAAGAACAGGAGGGACGCGACGGCCCAGCCGATATTGTTCGGCGGGCGAGTAATGGGTCGCTGTGAGGTTGCGGGGGCGGTGGCCGCGTCTGGAAGCTCGGTTGTTCGGGGCTCGTCGGGCGTCGCGGCCGGTTCGGGGGTCGTCATGGCAGCATCCTTTTCGAATTGCCTGGTCCGCGAGTTTTCGCGGGTTCTATGAGGTCGATTACGACATCGCTGTCTGGTAGCCGACCGAGAACCGCCGGTGAGGTTGCTGCGTAGGAGATTCGAGAACTATCGGAGGTCGTCGGACAGGGCGGCGGCGACCTCTGTCAGCAGCGGTGCGGCGCGGTCGATGAGCTCCTCGGTCATCCGGCCCACCGGGCCGGACACCGAAATCGCCAGCCGGGCAGGCGCTTTGGGTACCGCGACCGCCACACAGCGCACGCCGAGCTCCTGCTCGCCCTCGTCCATGGCGTATCCGGTGCGCGCGGCCTCGTCCAGCTGCCGGGCGAACTCCTCCGGATCGGTGATGGTGTTGTCGGTGTAGCGCGGCATTCCGGTGCGCTGCAACAGCTCTCGGGTCAGGTCCGGCGCCGAACCCGCCAGGATGGCCTTGCCCACGGCCGTGCAGTGCGGCAGCACCCGCCGGCCCACCTCGGTGAACATGCGCATGGAGTGCCGCGACTGCACCTGCGCCACATAGACGATCTGATCGCCGTCCAGCATGGCCATGTTCGCGGATTCACCGAGCTCGTCGACCAGCCGGGACAGGTGCGGGCGAGCCAGCACCGCCAGCATCTGCGAGGAGCTCTCACCGAGCTTGATCAGCTTGGGGCCCAGTACATATTTGCGCGACGGCTCCTGGTGCAGGTAGCCCAGATCCACCAGGGTCCGCACCAGCCGGTGAATGGTCGGCAGCGGCAGCCCCGACTCCGTGGCGAGCTGGGACAGGCCCATCATGCCGCCCTCGTCGGCCATCAGCTCCAGCAGGGCGAACGCGCGCTCGATGGACTGCACGCCGCCGGTGCCGCTCTTGGGCTCCTTCGCTGCTGGCACCCCGGTCCTCCTCAGTTTTTCCGAATGCCGGAATTCTAGGGCAGATCGTAGATCACCTGTTCTGCCCAGTAGCCTGAGGCCCATGCGGCTACGCGCGGAGTTCACGACCGAACCGTTCCATGGCGAAGGGGAGACGCCGCCGCATGCCAGAGCGGCTCTCGAACTGGCGGAGTCGGCCGGTCTGGAATGCGATTTCGGTCCGCTCGGCACCTCGGTGGCCGGGACCGACGACCAGCTGCTGCCGGTGCTGGGCCAGATCATGGTGACCGCCTTCGCGCACGGGGCGACCCGGGTGACCATGCAGGTCGAGCAGGATGACTGAGCGTTCGCCGATGGACGAGTCGCACCCCGTGCTGGTGACCCTCGCCCCGCTGCTGGAGAGAACCGGCGGCCGCCTGGTGTCCGCGCAGGAGGCCACCGCCGACGATGTCCCGCTGGTCTGGGAAGGAACGACCCTGGCCTGCGTGCGTTTCGGTCCGCCCGAGTCCGACACCCTCGGCGGCCTGGAGCGGCTGCTGGACGAGGTGGCGGCCGAGCTGGGCGGGCCGCTGGCGGGTCTGCCGCGCGTCGAGAAGCAGCGTGCTGTGCGATTGCTGGAAGAGCGGGGCGCGTTCACGTTCCGTAAGTCGGCGGAGACCGTGGCGGCGGCGCTGGGTGTCACCCGCTTCACCGTCTACAACTACCTGAACCGCGAACGCGCCTGACCGGTCTGTCGGCCGACCGATATATATTCAACGAATTGTTGACGGCCAATGTGGCCCGTGCCACTCTTCTCGGATAGCGGAATGACCCTTCCGCTATCCGAGAGAGGTTGCGCCAATGGAGACGTTGAGCGAACGCGGTTCACCTGTGGGCCAAAGAGTTTCGACGCCATACCGAAGACTGTCGACGGTCGTCCGGCCGTCGCGATCGGGCCGACTACGCGACGGAAGTGCTGCTTCCTCCGCTGATCGAGGGGGCCGGCCCGCCCGTGACTGCTGAATCCGCACCCGGCGTCCCGGGAACTCCCTCCACGCCGGGGTCCACCGCACCGGCGGTCCTGGAACCCGAAGCGCCCGAATCACATCCGGTCGATGTCGTCCCGCCGCCCTGGCAGTTGCTCGCCGGCGGCCTGCAGCACATCGCCGCCATGGTCGCCGGCGTGGTGGCGCCACCGCTGATCGTGGGGGCCGCGGTCGGCCTGGGCACCCGGGACACGGTCCTGCTCATCACCGCGAGCCTGTTCACCGCCGGACTGGCCACCCTGCTGCAGTCCCTGGGCTGGTGGAAGTTCGGCGCGCGGCTGCCGCTCATCAATGGCGGATCGTTCGCGGCGGTGGGACCGATCCTGGCCATCGCCAAGGACGCCGCGCCGGGCGAGGCGCTGCCGGTCATCTTCGGGGCCACCCTGGTGGCGGGCATGCTGGCCGTCCTCGCCGCCCCGTATTTCTCACGGCTGCACCGGTTTTTCCCGCCGATCGTGGGTGGCACGGTCATCTCGCTCATCGGCCTGTCGCTGCTGCCGGTCGCGCTCGGCTGGATCAGCGGTGCGGGCGAGGGCTCCATGGGCTCGGCGCATGTGCCGCCGAAGAACCTGCTGGACGCGGCGATCGCGCTGGTGGTCGTGCTGCTGTGCCATCGATTCCTGAAAGGGTTCGGGCGGCAGCTGGCCCTGCTGATCGGACTGGTCGCGGGTTCGCTGGCGGGATGGCCACTGGGACTGCTGGATACGGGCCCGGTGCGCAACAGCGCGCTGGTCGGTTTCATACCGCCCATGCACTTCGGTGCACCGCAGTTCCAGATCGGTGCGATCGTCTCGCTGTGCATCGTGATGCTCGTGGTGATGACCGAGTCGACCGCGACCATGATCGCGCTCGGCGAGATCGTGGACCGGCCCGCCGAGGAACAGCACATCGCGGGCGGTCTGCGGGCGGCCGGTGCCGGCACCATGCTGGCCTCGGTCATGGGCGGATTCGCCTGCGGCGCTTTCGCGCAGAACGTCGGACTGGTGGCGCTCACCCGCATGTACAGCCGTTTCGTCGTGGCCGCCAGCGGTGCGCTGCTGGTGCTGCTGGGGTTGTTCCCGGTGGCGAGCGCGGTGGTGGAGCTGGTGCCGAAACCGGCTCTGGGCGGAACGGGTCTCGTACTCTTCGGGACGGTCGCCGCGAGCGGTATCCGCACCCTGGCCAAGGCCGATCTGCACGATCCGATCAACTCCCTGATCGTGGGCGTCGCGCTGTTCATCGGCATGACACCGACGGTCGCGCCCTCTTTCTACGCCGGTTTGCCGGGACCGGTGTCGATCATCCTGGCGTCGGGGATCAGTGCGGGCTGTCTGGCGGCCCTGGTGTTGCACCAGCTGTTCGGATCCCGCACCAGCGCCGCCCTGGCGGCGGCACCGGCCGCGCGGAATACCTAACCGACTCCGGTGCGATGAGCAGCGGCGGAGGGTCGACCACGGTCGGCTCGACGCCGCTGTCCGCGTTTCGGGGTGGTCGGCACGTATGCTCGGCGAGTGCCCTGACCTGCAGTCTCTGTATATTTTCAACAAAATGTTGACGAGTTGTTGTGGCCCGTGACACTCTTCTCGAGTAGCGGAATCACCCTTCCGCTATCCGAGAGAGGTAGCGCCGATGGTGACATTGAGCGAATTCAATTCGACAGCCGGGGAACAACTCCGGCCGGACCTGCTGACCTGCTGTGACGTGCCCGCCTGGGCCGACGGCGTGCTGGCGGCCCGGCCCTATGCCGATATCGACAGCGTGCTCGCCCGGGCCGGCGAACTGGCCGGCGCCCTGAGCGGAGCCGAGGTGGATCGCGCGCTGGCCGCGCACCCCCGCATCGGCGACCGGGTGCAGGGCGCCGACACCGGATCCGCGTGGTCGCGCCAGGAGCAGGCCGGGGTCGGCCAGGACGTGGCCATCGCCGCGCAGCTGCTGGACGGCAATCGCGCCTACGAGCAGCGGTTCGGCCGGGTCTTCCTGATCTGCGCCACCGGCTTGTCCGCCGAGCAGATTCTGGCGAGCCTGCACCAGCGCCTCACCAACGACGACACCACCGAGGCGGCCGTGGTGGCCGAGGAGCTGCGCAAGATCGCGGTCTTGCGCCTGCGAAAGGTATTCGAGCAGTGAGCACCATTACGACGCACATCCTGGACTCCGCGCTGGGCAAGCCCGCGGCCGGTGTCGAGGTGCGGCTGGAACAGGTCGGCCCGGACGCGCGGGTGCTGGCCGAGGGCAAGACCGATGACGACGGCCGGATCCGCGATCTCGGCCCCGAAGGGCTCGCGGCCGGTGTCTACCGGCTCACCTTCGATATCGAAAGCTATGCCGCCGCAACGAATCAGACCTACTTCTACCCGTCGGTCTCCATCACCTTCAAGGTCGCCGGGGCGGCAGGCGAGCACTACCACGTGCCCCTGCTCATGAGCCCCTTCGCCTATTCCACCTACCGAGGAAGCTGAACTCACATGGCAATCAAGCTGGGACAGAACCAGTACGGCAAGGCCGAGAACCGCGTCGTCCGCGTCTACCGCGACACCCCGCGCCACCAGATCCGCGACCTGAACGTCTCCTCGGCGCTGCGCGGCGACTTCGCCGACGCCCACATCACCGGTGATCAGGGCGACGTGCTGCCCACCGACACCCAGAAGAACACCGCCTTCTCCTTCGCCAAGGAGAAGGGCGTGCACTCCATCGAGGAGTTCGGTCTCACCCTCGCCGACCACTTCATCTCCCGGGCCCCCACCGCCACCGGTGCGCGCGTCGAGATCGAGGAGTACGCCTGGGATCGCATCGAGGTCGACGGCCAGGGCCACGATCACTCGTTCGTGAAGTCGGGCCGGGGCGTACGCACCACCGTGGTGAATGTCGACGGCGTCGGCCCGGATCGCAAGGCCCACGTGGTCTCCGGCGTGCAGGACCTGACCCTGCTGAAGACCACGGGCTCGGAGTTCCACGGCTTCTTCAAGGACAAGTACACCACCCTGCAGCCGACCAGCGACCGCATCATGGCGACCTCGCTGGTGGCCCGCTGGCGCTACAACCACACCGACGTCGACTGGGACAAGACCTACGACGCCATCCTCAAGACCATCCTGCGGCAGTTCGCCGTGGTGCACTCGCTGGCGCTGCAGCAGACCCTCTACTCCATGGGCCGCGCGGTGCTCGAGCAGTTCACCGAGGTCGCCGAGATCCGTTTCTCGGCCCCGAACAAGCACCACTTCCTGGTGGACCTGAGCCCCTTCAATGTCGACAACCCGGGTGAGGTCTTCATCGCCGCGGACCGTCCGTACGGCCTGATCGAGGCCACCGTCGAGCGCGACGACGCCAACGAGGCCGGGAACGCCTGGCTCGCCACCCCGGGCTTTTGCTGAATGGCTCAGTGCTGATCTAGGAGGTGCGGCGATGGGTGATGACCAGAGCCGCGTGACAGAGACCATCACCCGTCCCGAGGATGCGCGACATCCCCTGGGCCAGTTGGTGGTCTACGGAACTCAGCACATTCTGACGATGTACGGCGGTGTGATCGCACCGCCGCTGATCGTCGGCGGTGCGGCCGGGCTCTCGGCGTCGGACATGGCCCTGCTGGTGACGGCGGGCCTGTTCCTCTCCGGTCTGGCCACCCTGCTACAGACTCTCGGCATCGGGCGCGTCGGCTCCAGATTGCCGATCGTGCAGGGTATTTCGTTCGCCAGTGTCTCGACGATGGTCACCATCGCGAGCGACGGCGGACTCCGGCCGGTCTTCGGCGCGATCATAGTCGCCGGTCTGATCGGGCTGGTGCTGTCCAGCTTCTTCGCCAAGCTGGTACGGCTCTTCCCGGCCGTGGTGACCGGGACGATCATCACGGTGATCGGACTCTCGTTGCTGCCCACCGCATTCCGGTGGGCAATGGGCAACGATCCCAAGGCGGCCGATTACGGCTCGATGGGCAATATCGGTTTCGCGGGGCTGACCCTGCTCATCATTCTGGTGATCAGCCGGCTCTTCCAGGGCGCGATCTCGCGGCTGTCGATCCTGATCGGCCTGGCGATCGGCACCCTGCTGGCCGTGGTCACCCACCACGCCGACTTCTCGGCGGTCGGCGAGGCGAAAATCATTGCGCTGCCGCCGATCCTGCACTTCGGCGGGCCGACCTTCGAGGCCGGGGCGATCGTGTCCATGACCATCGTGATCCTGGTGATCATGACCGAGACCACCGCCGACATCCTCGCCATCGGCGAGATCGTCGGTACCGAGGTGGATTCGGCGCGGGTGGCGGCCGGCCTGCGGGCCGACATGCTGTCCACTACGGTCGCGCCGGTGTTCGGCAGCTTCCCGTGCAGTGCCTTCGCGCAGAACGTGGGACTGGTGGCGCTCACCGGCATCAAGAGCCGATTCGTGGTCGCGACAGGCGGTTTGGTGCTCGTACTGCTGGGCTTGTTCCCGGTGGTGGGCGCGGTGGTGGCCGGGATTCCGTATCCGGTGCTGGGCGGTGCGGGCATCGTCCTGTTCGGATCCGTGGCGGCGAGCGGTATCCGCACGCTGGCGCGGGTGGACTTCACCGACAACCTCAATATGGTCATCGTCGCGGTGGCCATGGGCGTGGGCCTGATTCCGATTGCGGCGCCGACGTTCTGGGACCGGTTCCCGACCTGGCTCGGGGTGATCATGCACTCCGGCATCTCCGCCACGGCGGTGGTGGCGATCGCGTTGAACCTGGTGTTCAACGAGATCAAGGGTGGAAACAAGTCGGGCGCTTCGGTGTTCGCGGCAGCCGAGGATCGCAAGGACGAACTGGGCGAGCGCCTGGACGACGATATCCGCGACTGAATCGGCAATTTCGTATATCTCGTGCCGTACTGGCCGGTAGCTCCCGGAACTCCCTTGACGGGGTTGTTTCGGGAGCACTAGCATTTTCATATCCCGAAAAAATATTTCCGCATTGTGGAAAATAGCGGAAACGCTGCGGGAACGAACTGGAGGGATTCCTGATGACCCACTCGCTCAACTACGCCGTGAATTGCTCGCTGCTGTTCACCGAGCTGCCCATCCTGGAGCGCCCGGAAGCCGTGCGGCAGGCCGGATTCGACGCCATCGAGTTCTGGTGGCCCTTCGCCGAGGCGGTCCCGTCGGACCGGGACGTGGACGCTTTCGTCGCCGCCGTGCAGAACGCGGGCGTGCAGCTGATCGGCCTCAACTTCTTCGCCGGTGACATGGCCGGCGGCGACCGCGGCCTGGTCTCCTGGCCGTCGCGGTCCGCGGAGTTCCAGGACAATATCGACGTCACGGTCGGCATCGGAGAACGACTGGGCACCAAGGCTTTCAACGCCCTCTACGGCAACCGCGTCGACGGCGCCACCCCCGAGCAGCAGGACGAGCTGGCCGTCGAGAATCTGGCGGCGGCGGCCGTGGCCGCCTCCCGGATCGGGGCCACCATCCTGGTCGAGCCCGCTTCCGGCGCGCCGCGCTACCCGCTGCTGAAGGCCGTCGACGGCCTCGCCGTCATCGACAGGGTGCAGGCGTACGCGGGCGTCAGCAATATCGGCCTGCTCGCCGACCTCTACCACCTCGCCGTGAACGGCGACGACGTGGACAAGGTGATCTCCGAGTACACCGACCGGATCGCCCACGTGCAGATCGCCGACAACCCGGGCCGCAACGAGCCGGGCACCGGTGAGCTCCAGCTCGAGCTTCAGCTCACCGACCTCGCGTCGCGCGGCTACCGGGGCTGGGTCGGCCTCGAGTACAAGCCGTCCGGCCGTTCCGAGGACGCCTTCGAATGGCTGCCGCGCGAGCGCCGCGCCGCGAAGTAGCCCGCCGTCCAGAGACCCAGAGAACTTGCCATACAGAGGATTAGGGAATAGATCATGACCAACATCGCTTTCATCGGCCTCGGCATCATGGGCAGCCCGATGGCCGTCCACCTCCAGAACGCCGGCCACGCCGTCAAGGGCTTCGACCGCAACCCGGCCCAGGCCCAGCCGCTGGTCGACGCGGGCGGCCGTGCGGTCACCTCGATCGCGGACGCCGTACGCGGCGCGGAGGTCATCGCCGTGATGGTGCCGGACTCCCCGCACGTGCAGGAGGTACTGGCCGGTGAGAAGGGTGTCTTCGAGACCGCCGAGCCCGGCGCGCTGATCATCGACTTCTCCAGCATCCGCCCGGATGTCACCCAGGAGCTGGCGAAACAGGCCGCCGAGCGCGGCTTCCGCCTGCTGGACGCCCCGGTCTCCGGCGGCGAGCCGGGCGCGGTGAACGCGACCCTGTCCATCATGGTCGGCGGCTCGGCCGAGGACTTCGCCACCGCCAAGCCGGTTTTCGACACCGTCGGCAAGACCATCGTGCACGTCGGCACCAATGGCGCGGGCCAGACCGTGAAGGCCGCCAACCAGCTCATCGTGGCCAGCAACATCCAGGCCGTGGCCGAGGCCGTGGTCTTCCTCGAGGCCTACGGCGTCGAGCTGGGCCCCGCCCTGGACGTGCTCGGCGGCGGCCTGGCCGGTTCGGCCGTGCTGAACCAGAAGCGCGACAAGATGATCAACCGCGAGTTCGCGCCGGGCTTCCGTATCGACCTGCACCACAAGGACATGGGCATCTTCACCACCGCCGCGCGTGAGGCCGGTCTGGTGACCCCGGCCGGCTCGCTCATCGCGCAGCTGGTCGCCTCGGCCCGCGCCAATGGCGACGGCCACCTGGACCACTCTGCACTGCTGCGCGGCGTCGAGCGCCTGAGCGGCAAGCTGGACAAGGAGAACTGATTATGGCGCGCATGCGCACCGTCGACGCGGCGGTCCTGATCCTGGAAAAGGAAGGGGCCACACAGGCTTTCGGCCTGCCGGGCGCCGCGATCAACCCGTTCTACAGCGCCATGAAGGCGCACGGCGGCATCAAGCACGTGCTGGCCCGCCACGTCGAGGCCGCCTCGCACATGGCCGAGGGCTTCACCCGGGCCAAGCCCGGCAATATCGGCATCTGCATCGGGACCTCGGGCCCCGCGGGCACCGACATGGTGACCGGTCTGTACGCCGCCAGCGCGGATTCCATTCCGATCCTGTGCATCACGGGCCAGGCCCCGGTGTCCAAGCTGCACAAGGAGGACTTCCAGGCCGTCGACATCGCGTCCATCGCGAAGCCGCTGGCCAAGTGGGCGCACACCGTGCTCGAGCCCGCCCAGGTGCCCGGCGCTTTCCAGAAGGCGTTCTGGCTCATGCGCGAAGGCCGTCCGGGCCCGGTGCTCATCGATCTGCCGATCGACGTGCAGCTGGCCGAGATCGAGTTCGACATCGACACCTACGAGCCGCTGCCCGTGGCTCGCCCGGCCGCCACCCGGGCGCAGGCCGCCAAGGTGCTGCAGATGCTGAACGCCGCGAAGCGTCCGCTGATCATCGCCGGCGGCGGCATCATCAATGCCGACGCCGACGCCCTGCTGGTGAAATTCGCCGAGCTGACCGGTGTTCCGGTGGTCCCGACCCTGATGGGCTGGGGCACCATCGCCGACGATCACGAGCTGAACGCCGGCATGGTGGGTCTGCAGACCTCGCACATCTACGGCAACGAGTCGCTGCTGGCCTCGGACTTCGTGCTGGGTATCGGCAACCGGTGGGCCAACCGCCACACCGGTGGTCTCGACACCTACACCAGGGACCGCAAGTTCGTGCACGTCGACATCGAGCCGACCCAGATCGGCCGGGTCTTCGCGCCCGACTACGGCATCGTCTCCGACGCCGGCGCGGCCCTGGAGCAGTTCATCGCCGTCGCGGAATCCCTTGACGCCGTGGGTGGTCTGACCGACCACGGTGACTGGGCCAAGCAGGTGCGTGCCCGCCGCGCGACCGGACAGCGCAAGACGCACTTCGAGAACGTGCCGCTCAAGCCGCAGCGCGTGTACGAGGAGATGAACAAGGCGTTCGGCCGGGACACCCGGTACGTCACCACCATCGGCCTGTCGCAGATCCAGGCCTCGCAGCTGCTGCACGTGTATAAGCCGCGGCACTGGATCAACGCCGGTCAGGCCGGTCCGCTGGGCTGGACCCTGCCCGCCGCCCTGGGTGTCGCCACCGCGTGCAAGGACGAGCAGGTCGTCGCGCTGTCGGGTGACTACGACTTCCAGTTCCTCATCGAGGAATTGGCCGTCGGCGCCCAGTTCAACATCCCGTACATCCATGTGCTGGTGAACAACTCGTACCTGGGGCTGATCCGGCAGGCGCAGCGGGCGTTCGAGATGGACTACTACGTCCAGCTCGACTTCGAGAACATCAACTCGCCCGAGGTCAACGGCTACGGCGTGGACCACGTCAAGGTCGCGGAGGGTCTGGGCTGCAAGGCGATTCGCGTCTTCGAGCCGCAGGACATCGGTCCTGCCTTCGAGAAGGCCAAGTCGCTGATGGCCGAATTCAAGGTGCCCGTCGTGGTCGAGTGCATTCTCGAGCGCGTCACCAATGTGTCCATGGGCGCGCGTGAGATCAACGAGGTCGTGGAGTTCGAGGAGCTGGCCTCGGCCTTCGTCGACGCCCCGACCGCAACCGTCCCGCTGGACTAGAGGATTCCCATGGCTCGTGTGCTGATCGCCTCCGACAAATTCAAGGGCTCGCTGACCGCGGCGCAGGTCGGGGCCGCCGTGCGAGCCGGAATCCGGCGGGCGCGTCCCGACGCCTCGGTGGCGGTCGTGCCCGTGGCCGACGGCGGTGACGGCACCGTCGCCGCCGCGCTCGCAGCCGGTTTCGACGCGGTCCCGCTGACCGCGTCGGGGCCGACCGGGGAACCGGTGCTGACCGCCTACGCCCGCCGCGACGATCTCGCGGTCGTGGAGATGGCGGATGTGTCGGGCCTGGTGCGGCTGCCGGAAGGCCGGCTGCGACCGATGACCGCCACCAGCCGGGGCACCGGCGAGGTGATGGCGGCCGCGGTCGCGGCCGGGTGCCGCCGCATCGTGCTCGGCATCGGCGGCAGTGCCGGAACCGACGGCGGCGCAGGTCTGTTGGAGGCGCTCGGCGCCCGGCTGCTGGACGCGGATGGGCAGCCCATCGGCGACGGCGGGGCGGCTCTCACCCGGGTGCACGCCATCGACCTGACCGCCCTGCGTGAGCGGATGGACGGCGTCGAGGTCACGGTGGCCTGCGATGTCGACAATCCGCTCACCGGGCCCTATGGGGCCGCTGCGGTCTACGGACCGCAGAAGGGCGCCGATCCGGCCCAGGTGGCCGAGCTGGACGCCGCGCTCGGGCAGTGGGCGCAGCGGCTGGCCGCGGAACTCGGGTCGGATCGGCGCGACGCGGCGGGGGCCGGCGCCGCGGGGGGTGTCGGATTCGCCGCGCTCGCCGTCCTCGGCGCGACCCTGCGGCCCGGCATCGAATTGATGCTGGAGCTGGTCGGTTTCGACGCGCGGCTGGCCGGGGTGGACCTGGTAGTCACCGGTGAGGGCAAGCTCGACGAGCAGACCCTGCACGGCAAGGCGCCAGCGGGTGTCGCGGCGGCCGCGCGGGCCGCGGGGGTACCGGTGGTCGCCGTGTGCGGCCGGAACACGTTGCCGGCGGACCGGTTGCGCGAAACCGGCTTCGCCGCGGCGTATTCGCTCATCGAGATCGAGCCGGACGAACTGCGCTGCCTGAGTGCCGGCGCAATGCTGTTGCAGCAGTTGGGTATTCGCATCGCGCACGAACACCTGCCGGGTGGCGCGGGGGTGGCGGCCGTGACCGCCGAGCAATCGGGGGCCGAGAAATGAAGCAGCCGGGAGGCGACGTATGAAACTGCTGCGCGTAGGGGCCCGGGGCGCCGAGCGTCCCGTGGCCATCGATGATGAGGGCGCGCTGCGCGATCTGTCGTCCGTCACCGCCGATATCGACGGCCGGCTGCTGGGTGATCCGGCGGCGCTGAGTGCGGTGCGGTCCGCGCTCGCCGCCGGAACTCTCCCCGAGGTGGATCCGGCCGCGCGGGTCGGCGCACCGATTTCCCGGCCCGGCAAGGTGATCGGCATCGGGCTCAACTACACCGACCATGCCGCCGCCATCGGCGCGGCCATTCCGGAACGGCCCGTGGTGTTCCTGAAGCCCGGCACCACGGTGAGCGGTCCCTACGACGCCATCGAGCTGCCACCCGGCAGCCGCGCCACCGACCACGAGGTGGAGCTGGGCGTGGTGATCGGCCGCACGCTGCGCGATTGCCCGGACGCCGCCACCGCGCTGGGGGCGGTGGGCGGCTATGTCACCGCCAATGACGTCACCGAGCGCAATGGCATTGCGGGCGAACCGACCTGGGTGAAGGGCAAGTCCTTCGACACCTTCACCCCCATCGGCCCGTGGCTGGTGACACCCGACGAGGTCGCCGAACCGCAGGCGCTGAGCCTGCAGCTGTGGGTGAACGGGCAACAGCGGCAGGCGGGTACGACCGGCAATATGGTCGCCGGGGTGGGCGAACTGCTGCGGTACCTGAGCACGCTGATGACCCTGGAACCCGGTGATCTGGTGCTGACCGGAACCCCGGGTGGCGTCGCGGTCAGCCGGCCGGAGCCGAAACCCTATCTGCGCGACGGTGATGTCGTCGTCGTGGAGGTCGCCGGACTGGGCAGGCAGCAGACCCTGGCCACCGGCGTGCGCGGCGCCGTCGTCACCGGGGGATGAGTTTCCCGCGGCGGCGTCCGAAGCGCTGCTGGGGCGCCGACGACGTCGCCGCGGGATGATCCGAACGGCCCGGTCACTGTGGGGACCGGGCCGTTCGTCCTGTCCGGGGCCGGTTATCGATCGGGTACACGCAGCCAGGCAGCCGGTCAGGACTTGTTGCCGCCCAGGCTGAATCGCACGCCGGACGGGTCGGCCACCGCCGCCAGCCGGCCGTACGGGGTGTCCTCGGCGGGCCGCACCACGCTGCCGCCCAGCTCGGCGACCTTGCGCACGGCGGCGTCCACGTCCTCGACGCCGAAGTAGACGGTCCAGTATCCGGGCACACTCGGCGGCAGGAAGCTGCTCGAGTCCATCACGCCGCCCAGCATCGGGGTCACGGAATGGATGGTGGTGTACCGGAATTCGGGCGTATCGCCAATGGTGAACGGGTCCTTCCAGCCGAAGACCTCGCGATAGAACTTCAGGGCGTCGTCGTAGTTGCGCGTGTGCAGTTCGAACCACGAGGGCGCGCCCACATGCTCCTCCCACTGCCCGCCGCCGACCATGCCGCGCTGCTCGAACCCGGCCATGGTCCCGGCTTCCCACACGCCGATCCCGACCCCGCCGTTGTCACCGAACACGCCGAACTTGCCGAGGTCCCCGACCGTCGTCACCGGCGCCGCGATCATCCCGCCGGCCGCCGGGACGGCCGCCGCGGTCGCCTCGGCGTCCGGGCTGGCCAGGTATATGGTCCACTGATCGGGCCCGCCGCTCCCGTCATTGCGCATCCCGCCCGCGACGGCCAGGCCGTCCTTGCGGAAGGTGATGTAGTCGCCGTACTCGGGCGCGACATCCGCGCTCCACCCGAACAGCTCGCCGTAGAAGTCGATGGCGCTGTCGGTGTCGGTGGTGAAGAGATCGGTCCAGACCGGATCGCCCGGCTGTGTCACGTAGGACATGGTCAACTCCTCGAATCGGTATTTCGGTCCCCGGGAATGGAGACGACGCCCGGCTCCGGAAATCATCGTCTTCCGCGGGCCCGAAGCGGGGATGGCGGCGGACGGCGTGTCCGGCGCCGGCATGACAACTGTCATGGCCGGGAGGTGATGGTTGGCAGATTCGGCGAGGTCGGCGCGACCGTAGCGTCATTCCTGTAGCGCACAAACCGATTACAGGAGTTCCGACCATGGCCGACAACATCGCCGCAGTGCCCGCGCCGCAGTCGCAGGACCGGCCGAACCTGCTGCGCATGCTCGCACCCACCGCCCGTGACATCGCGGTGCCGCTCGCGGCGTACTACCTCCTGCACTGGGCCGGGTACTCCGATTTCCTCGCGCTGCTGGCGGGCGCGGTGTTCTCCGGCGTCGTGGTCGTCGTCGAGGCGATCCGGGCCCGGCGCGTCGACGCCCTGGCCGCGCTCATCCTGGCCGGCTTCGTCTTCGGCATTGCCAGCTCGCTGATCAGCGGCGACGCCCGGATGATGATCGTGCGGGACTCGCTCACCACCGCCGTCATCGGTCTGGCGTTCGGGGTGAGCGCACTGCTGGGAAAGCCGCTGACCTACGTGGCGGCCCGGAAGGCCTTCGCGAACTCACCGGCGAAGCTGGCGGAGATGGAGCACAATTTCCGCACCAACCCGCTGGTGCGCCGCGTGCACAACCGGATCGCCGGGATGTGGGGCGTGGGCCTGGT
>NZ_JBSGGG010000013.1:0-142417 GCF_053603795.1 Nocardia sp. NPDC004123 | reverse complement strand
TGGCGAGTCCGTGCTGCGGGTGGTGCTCGCCTACCGGCTGCCCATCCACACCATGGCCTGGCTGTCGAGCGTGCTCATGATCGGCGTGACCGTGCTGCTGATGGCGATCACGGTTCGAACCATCAAGCGGGCCAAGCGATCTGAAGCGATCACGGAATCGGGTTACGCTTCCGTCCATGAGTGACGGATCGGTTCCGGATCGCACGCTCGCCGGAACCGCCCGGGTGGAAGCGTTCAGCGACGGGGTGATGGCGATTGCCATCACCCTGTTGATTTTGGATATCCGGGTGCCCGACCACGAGCCCGGGCACCTGCTGCAGGCGCTGGGGCACATCTGGCCGGCGTACGTGGCCTATCTGGCGTCGTTCATGACGATCGGCGTCGTGTGGATGAACCACCACACCTTCTTCGGGCGATTACGGCGCATCGACCACGTGCTGCGGTGGTGGAATCTGATGCTGCTGCTGGGCATTTCGCTGGTGCCTTTCCCGACGATGGTGGTGGCCGACAATGTGGTGCACGGGACCAACCGGGACGCCGTGGTGGCGGTGGCGCTGTACGGGATCGTCGGGGTGATGATGACCGTGCCGTGGGCGCCCATGTGGTGGCGGCTGGCGAAGCGGCCGGAGATGTTGAAGCCCGGTCTGGGTGCGGATTACGCGCGGCGCGAGAGTTGGCGGGCCTGGCCGGGCATCCTGGTCTACGCGGTGTGCATCGGGGTCGGATTCTTGTCGCCGATCACGGCTCTGGTGCTGTATCTGCTGGTCTCGACGTTCTACGGCCTCAGCAACAAAGGGTGGACCGCGCCGTCCGATCCGGATCCCGACGAGGAGTGACCCTTGCCAATTTAAGCGATTGTGATTAACTGCCGGGGTGGACAGCACAAGTGTGGCCCGCGGCCCGGTCACCCAGATCGCCTGGGTGGTCGAGGACATCGCGGCCGGTGAACAGTTCCTGAAGACCACCATGGGCGCCGGCGGCTGGATGCGCATGCCCGAGGTCCACTTCGGGCCCGAGAGCTGCGTCTACCGTGGCGAACCCGCCGACTTCACCGCGCACATCTCGCTGTCCTACAGCGGCGACACCCAGCTCGAACTCATCCAGCCGGTGCGCGGCCGCTCCATCTACACCGAATTCCTCGAACGCGGCGGGCCCGGCCTGCACCACGTCTGCCTGGAGCCCGACGACTTCGATGCCGCCCTGAAAGATGCCGCAGCGCAGGGGATCCCGGTGGTGCAGCAGGGCGACATGAGCGGGCAGATGCGTTTCGCCTACCTCGACGGTGCGGCCTCGGGCGTACCGTTCATCGAACTCGCCGAGATCGGGCCGAATATGCGGCTGTTCTTCGAGCAGATCAAGAAGGATGCGCAGTGAGCACACAGATCCCGGAAACCCTTGCGGCGGCGTCGATTACCGAGTGGTCCGACGAGGTCGACGTGGTCGTGGCCGGATTCGGCATCGCGGGCGGCTGCGCGGCGGTCGAGGCGGCCGCCAACGGGGCCCGCGTACTGGTCCTGGAGCGGGCCGGCGTCGCGGGCGGCACCACCGCGCTGGCGGGCGGGCACTTCTACCTCGGCGGCGGCACCGCCGTGCAGCGGGCGACCGGCCACGACGATTCGGCCGAGGAGATGTACAAGTACCTGCTGTCGGTGGCGCGCGATCCCGAACCGGACAAGATCCGCGCCTACTGCGACGGCAGCGTCGAGCACTTCGACTGGCTGGAGAGTCTGGGCTTCGAATTCGAGCGCAGCTACTACCCGGAGAAGGCGGTCATCCAGCCCGGCACCCAGGGGCTGATGTACACCGGCAACGAAAAGGTCTGGCCCTACCGGGATCAGGCGACGCCCGCGCCGCGCGGGCACAAGGTTCCGGTGCCCGGCGACACCCAGGGCGCGGCCATGATCATCGAGCTGCTGGTGAAGCGGGCCGCCGCGCTCGGTGTCGAGGTGCGGTACGAGACCGGCGTGACCAATCTGATCACCGAGGCCGACGGCAGTGTGGCCGGTGTGAGCTGGAAGCACCTCGGCAGCACCGGTGCGGTGCGGGCGAAGTCGGTGGTGCTCGCCGCCGGCGGCTTCGTCATGAACACCGACATGGTGACCGAGCACGTGCCGTGGCTGACCGAGAAACCCTTCGTGCTGGGGACGCCCTTCGACGACGGGCTGGGTATCCAGCTCGGCGTCTCGGCGGGCGGCGTGACCCGCATGATGGACCAGGCCTTCGTCACCGCGCCCGTGTATCCGCCCGCGAAGCTGCTGACCGGAATCGTGGTGAACCAGCGGGGCGAACGCTTCGTCGCCGAGGATTCCTATCACGCGCGGACCTCCGCCTTCGTGCTCGATCAGCCCGGCGCGGTGGCCTACCTGATCGTGGACTCCGAGCACATGGAACGTCCGATGTTCCCGCTCGCGCCGTTCATCGACGGCTGGGAGACCGTCGAGGAGATGGCGACCGCGCTCGGAATCCCGTACGAGGCACTGCGATCCACCCTCGACCGATACAACGAGAACGCGGCTCGCGGCGAGGATCCCGATTTCCACAAGGCGGCCGAATGGCTCGAGCCGCAGGATCACGGGCCGTGGGCGGCCTTCGACCTGACCCTGGGCAAGGCGCTGTACGCGGGCTTCACCCTCGGCGGCCTGCGCACCTCGGCGGACTCGGAAGTGCTGCGGGACAACGGATCAGCGATTCCCGGGCTCTACGCGGCGGGCGCTACCGCCTCCACCCTGGCCCAGGACGGCAAGGGCTATTCCAGCGGCACCCAGCTCGGCGCGGGCTCCTTCTTCGGCCGCCGCGCCGGACGTCACGCCGCCAGCCGCTCCAGCTGACGGATCAGCTCCGAGGCGGTGACGGCATCGAACGACCCGAACGTGCCGCCCCGCAGCTCCACCGCCAGCACCCGCTGGAGCTCGGGCTCGTAGCGATAACCGCCCGCGAGCCCGGGGTCCAGTGTGACGGCCACCTCCCGGGTGGGGCCGAACCGGCGATACAGGAGCTCTCCGGACAACCCCCAGCCCAGCTGTTGCAGTCCGAACACCCGATCGGTGCGGACCTGACGATCGGTGAAGCGGGACAGGCGATCCGCTTCCGCCTCCTCCGGCGTGAGGGTGTACGTGCGCCGGTCCAGCTGCTCGAACGGCTGGCGTAATCGGTTGCCGGCGAACGAATTCCGCCATGCCGCCAGGGATTCCGCGAGGTGCAGCGGGTGGGCCACACCCACCAGCGTCTCGCGCGGCAGCTCGACGGGCCTCTCGTCCACGGCACGGAGCCCGCCCTCGGCATCGATGCGGAACGTGCCCGTCACGGTGCCGCGGCCGTCGAAGCTCGCCCACACCAGCCGCCGGGCCAGCTGACCGAGCGCGGGATCCTCGAGCACCAGCCGCCGGTGTGCCGCGGCCCGCCATCGCCGGCCGTCCACCATGGCGGCCTCCAGCCGCCGAATCTGGTCGGTGGTCACCGATTTCGGCTCCGCGGGGGCGTGTGGTGTGTCCCCGCCGGGAGCGGGCAGTTGCGCACCTAGCCGGGCATGCACCCGGAGATTCAATGTCTCCGCGGCGGGCTCGGGCTCCTCGCCGGGCGTGGTCGCCCGCAGCCACGGTGTCATCCGTCCCGCGCGCGGCTCCGGTTCCTCGATGCGCAGGCCCCGCCGTGTCTCGGCGACCGCGGCCGCGAACGCGTACCCGTGCTCGTTCATCCAGCTGTCGATGAACCGGTCGATGAACTCCTGCTCCCGCTGTGCCCCGGTCCGGTACGCGATCGCCGCCTGCTGTGCGATGGCGAACACCACCGCCGCGCCCTCCGGCGTGACCGGTCCGGCGGGGTTGGCGACGTATTCCGCTGCGGCGTCGGCGAATTCGTCCAGCCCGTCCAGCCGGGCCGCCGTCAGCACGGTCTCCACCGCTCGACGATGCCGGCGCAGGAACTTCCGCACCGCCGTGGTGGCGTGCGGATCGGCCCAGCGCCTCTCCTCGTCGGTCATGCCCGTGATCTTGCCGCCCGGCACCGACAGGTTGTCGGCAGGAGTCGCAGACAGGTTGTCGGCAGCAGGCACAGAAAGGTTGTCGGTGGGCGGCGGTAGGGTGGCTCGCTGACGCCCCGATCGGGGTCGCCTCGTGATCATGGGATGGGGGATTTCATGGTGTGGAGCAAGAGCGGAATCCGGGCCGCCCTCGCGGGTCTGGTTGTGGTCCTGCTGGCCGCGTGCGGGGGATCGAGCACGGCGAGCGACCCGTATCAGTGGCTCGAAGAGCTGGACAGTCCCCGCGTGCAGTCGTGGGTGGCGGCAGAGAACACGAAGACCCTCGGCGTGCTGGAACAGGATCCGCGCTACGCCGACAATCTGGCCCAGGCGAAGGCGCTGGCGAATGCGGCCGATCGCCTGCCGGTGCCGGAGTTCCACGACGGGATGATCGGCAACTTCTGGCAGGACGCCGACCATCAGCGGGGCATCTGGCGGGAGACGACGGTCGCGGATTACGAATCGCCGCAACCACAGTGGCGCACCGTTCTGGATCTCGACGCCCTGGCCCGCGACGAGGGCAAGAACTGGGTGTGGAAGGGCATGTCCTGCGACCCCGTCACCCATCGGCGATGCCTGGTCGAGCTGTCCGAGGGTGGCGAGGACGCCGTCACACTGCGCGAATTCGATCTGGGGACAGGGACGTTCGTGGCCGGCGGATTCGTGCTCGACCGCGGCAAGCAGTATGCCGCCTGGGTGGACACCGACACGCTGCTGGTGTCGCGGGAATGGCAGCCGGGGGAGAAGACCACCTCGGGCTATCCGTACGTCGTGAAGCGTCTGGGGCGCGGGCAGGCGCTCGACCAGGCAGTGGAGGTCGCCCGCGGCAGCCAGGGTGATGGGCTCGCCACCGCGGCGGTGCTGCTGGACAACGGGATCGGGCGGCGGATGAACCTGGTGGAGCGGCGGCCGTCGTTCTACGAGTCGGAGGTCAGCCTGCTCGCGGGCGCGCAGCCCGTGCGGCTGGGGCTGCCGCCGAAGTCCGGGCTCCAGGGCATGGTCGGCAATCGGGTCCTGGTTGCGCTGCAACAGGATTGGACCGCCGGCGGCGCCACCTTCAAGTCCGGCTCACTGGTGTCCCTCGATGCCGACGACCTGACCACGCACCCGGATCAGCCGAAGGCCGCCCTCGTCTACGAACCCGGGCCGCAGGAGACCCTCGAAGGGGTCATGACAACCCGGGACCACGTGGTGGTGACGTCGCTCTACGACGTGAAGGGCCGCGCCACCGTCTACACCCCGCAGCCCGACGGCGGCTGGACATCCGCACCGGTTCCCCTGCCCGACAATGCGACCGTCTCCGGCGTGGACGCCGATTCCCAGGGCGAGACGGCTTACCTCTCGGTCACCTCGATGCTCACCCCGGCCACCATCTGGAGCCTGGACACCGCGACCGGACGGCTGAACCAGGTGAAAGCCGCACCGGCACGGTTCGATTCGTCCGGGTTCGTGGTGGAGCAACTGAAGGCCACCTCGCCCGACGGGACCAAGGTGCCCTATTTCATCGTGCATCCGGCCACGCTGCCCTACGACGGCAGCACCCCGACGATCCTGTGGGGGTACGGCGGATTCGCCTCCTCCTCCACGCCGGGCTACAACGGGCTGCTCGGCAAGTCGTGGCTGGAACACGGTGGCGCGTATGTCATCGCGAACATCCGCGGCGGCGGCGAATACGGGCCCGCCTGGCACGACGCGGCCCTCAAGACCCACCGGCAGAAGGCCTTCGACGACTTCGCGGCCGTGGCCGACGATCTCGTCGCACGCAAGATCACCTCGCCGCGGCGGCTGGGGATCCAGGGCGGGTCCAATGGCGGGCTGCTCATGGGTGTCGAATTCACGCAGCATCCCGACCTGTGGAGTGCGGTGGACATCCAGGTTCCACTGCTGGACATGGTCCGCTACGAGCAGATCGCGGCGGGCGCGTCCTGGGTGGGGGAGTACGGATCGGTGGCCGATCCGGACGAACGGGCCTTCCTCGCGTCCATTTCGCCGTACGCACAGCTGAAGAAGGGCGTGAAGTACCCCGAGCCGCTGATCTGGACGACCACCAAAGACGACCGGGTCGGGCCCCAGCACGCGCGCAAGTTCGCCGCCCGACTAGCCGAATTCGGCGATCCGTACCTGTTCTACGAGGCCACCCAGGGCGGCCACGGGTCCGGCGCGAACAACGACGAGAAGGCGCACACCAGCGCGCTGGAGTACACCTACTTCATGCGGCAGCTGATGTGACCGGCTCGGTGTGGGGGTGACTGCCTAGGCCGGATCCCGCACGATGAGCGAAACCGCCATGGGGACGAGCACTTCCACCAGGTCGCTCACCGGCGGGCGCGGCTCGGACAGCAGCCACTCGTGGGCCAGGCCGTTGATCGCGCCGATCAGGGCGCTGCCCGCGAGCTCGCCCGCGCCGCGCACCCGCGCGCCCGAACCGGCCAGCGGTTCCACCGCCAGATACAGGGTGGCGACCCAGGCGTGCCGCCGATCGCGCCGGTGCTGTTCCATGCGCTCGCTCACGCCGACGACCTCGACAAAGGCGACCTTGGCGCGGTGCGGGTCGGCGCCGATCGAGCCGAGGAAGGCCGAGAGGGCCCGCGTCACGGTGTCGGTCGGGTCCGGGTCCGGTCCCATGGCGCTCAGGGCCGTGGCCAGCGCGGCGCCGGCCTGATCCTGGATCTGGTCGTATGCCGCGACCAGCACGTCCTCGCGGGTCTGGAACTCCTCGTAGAACTGGCGTTTGGACAGTCCGGCGGCCGCGCACACATCGGCCAGCGAACAGTTGGCGTAGCCGCGCTCACCGAAAATCTGGATGGCCGCGTCGAGGAAGCGCTGCCTGCGCTCGGCTTTTCGTTCGGTCACGGCGCGTCCGCCGTACTGCCTGCCTTCGATCGTCACTGTCGTTTCTCGATCGTCACGCCTGAAAGGTTACGGGTGCGGGTCCACGGATTCCGGTTCGCGGAATTCCGCAGCTGGTTCGCGGGACGCGGCGTCAGCGTCGCGGACGCAAACCGTTCATCATGTGGGTGACCATCTCGTCGAAGAGGCCGTCGGCCTCCTCGGCGTCGACCAGGCCCGACCCCATGATGGCGGCCAGTCCGTGCAGCGCGGCGACCGCCGACAGGCAGATGCGCCGGGCGTCGCCGGGCACCACCTCGCCGCTCGCCTGCGCATCGGTGACCATTTCGATGGGCACGGTGAACGCGCGCGCGGCGGCCTCGCCGATGGCCGGCGTCGGACTGTTCTTGCGCGCGAACATGAGTGCCAGCAGCGCCGGATTGTCGATGGCGAAGCGCAGGTAGGTGTGGGCCATGGCGCGCAGGCGCTCCAGGAAGGCGCCGGTCGCGGCGGCCTTCTCGAATCCGGCTCCGAGCCGCTCGAATCCGGCTACCGTCAGCGCGTCCAGCAGTGCCTGTTTGTCGCGGAAGTGCCGGCTGGGCGCGGCGTGGCTGACGCCGGTGTCGCGGGCGAGCTGCCGCAGCGACAGGCCGTCGACACCCGCGCCGCGCAGGGTCTCCTCGGCGCGCCGGAGTAGTTCGGCGCGCAGGTCCCCGTGGTGGTACGACCGCGCGCGCTCCACCACCTCGCGGGCTTTGCGCTTGGCGATGCTCATGGTGAGAGCAGGATATCGGACACACTCGGGGATGTTGGCGTTGACTACTTTGTTGTCGCTGCCTACATTCGTCGCATGGCGAATGACAGTGCCTCCCCGACCGGCCCGGAGGCCCCGGTGACCCCGGCGGCGACCCCGGCCCGGCAGGCCGTGCCGCTGCGCGGCTGGATCGGCCCGATGCTGGTGCTCACGCTGCTCGCGGCGCTGATCGGCACCATGTACCTCGGCTACACCTCCGACCCGGAGAAGAACCTGCACGACTTCCCGGTCGCCCTGGTCAATCAGGATGTGGGCGACGTCATGGACGGCAAGACCCTCAATGTCGGCGACCAGATCACCGGTGCGCTGACCGAGCAGATTCCGCAGGACAAGATCGATCTACGGTTGGTCGGCATCAATGACGCCCGCCAGCAGCTGAGCAACGGCCAGATCTACGGCGCCATCATCATTCCGAGCGACCTCACCAAGCGGCTGTCCATCCTGGCGGCGGCCTCGGTGGTCCCCGGCGACGTGGAGCGCCCGGTCATCACCGTGCAGACCAATCCGCGTGCGGGCACCTACGCGTCCTCGATCATGCAGCGCATCACCGATCGCGCCATGGCGCAGGTCGATACGACCGTCGGTGCGCAGCTCACCGATCAGGTGAAGGCCAAGCTGGCGCCCAAGGCGGGCGCTCCCGCAACCGAATTGTCCGGCGCGGCACGGCTGCAGCTGGCCAAGCCCATCGACGTCGTGGTCAGTCCGTACCGGCCGCTGCCCGCGGGCACCGGCCAGGGCCTGTCGGCCTTCTTCTACACCCTCGTGCTGCTGTTCGCGGGCTTCAGCGGCGCCATGATCATCCACTCCATGATCGACAACGTGCTCGGCTATGCCCCGGCCGAATACGGCCCGTGGTTCCGCGCGCCGGAGCCGGCGTCCATCAGCCGCTGGCGCACCCTGCTGGTGAAGTGGGCCATCACCGTCATCACCGCGCCGGTCCTCTCCGGCATGTTCATGGGCATCGCCAGGATCTTCGGCATGCCGATCGACCAGCCGCTGCCGCTGTTCCTCTACGGCACGCTGGCCATCATCGCGGTGGGGGTGACCGGGCTGTCGGTGCTGGCGGCCTTCGGCACCGCCGGGCTGCTGATCAACATGATCGTCTTCGTGGTGCTGGGCCTGCCGTCCTCCTCGGGTTCGATTCCGGTGGAGGCGATTCCGCGCTGGATCGCGGCGCTGTCCAGCTTCGAGCCCATGCACCAGATCTACCTGTCGGTGCGCGCCATCCTGTTCTTCGACGGGCACCTGGAGGCGGGTCTGAGCACCGGGATCTGGATGACGGTGTTCGGCCTGACCGTGGGTCTGCTGCTGGGCGCGGTCGCCACCCACACCTACGACCTGCGCGGCCTGTCCCGGCTCGGCGTGGCCTATCAGCCCTGACCATCGTCCGCCACAGTGACTTTCGGCCCTGTTCGTTGTCGAGCTGTGACGGCGATACTGGCCCCGGGCACCGAATTACTCATCGCCGGGCGATGATTGTGGGGCGGTTCGATGGTGATGGCTTCGTCGCAGTTCGATCAGCTGACGGGACAGTTCCTGCGCGCCGTGCGTGATGCCGGCGGCGGTCTGCGGGCGGTGTGCACCGCGTGTGTGCGGGTGCTGCCGGTCCGGCGGGCGGCCATCGTGCTCGAGGAACGCGACGCCGGCATGCAACCCTGGTGTGCCAGTGACGGATTCGCCGAGCAGGTGGAGCGGGCGCAGGCTACCGCGGGGGAGGGGCCCGCGGTCTCGGCGGTAACCGACGGGGTGCCGGTGGTGATCACCGATCTGAGCGCCGACTGCGAGCACTGGCCCGGGTTCGCCGAGGCGCTCTCGGGGGAGCCGGTGTCGGGTTCCCTGTTCGCAGTGCCCTTGCGGCTGGGCACGATTCGGCTGGGCGCGGTGGATCTGTACCGCGATTCGGTCGGGCAGCCGGGGCCGCGACTGCTGTCGGCGGCGCTGCACATCGCGGATCTGGTCACCGCCAGCCTGGTGCTGGCCACCGGCGACGACGCCCGGCAGTGGGCACAGCCGTTGTCCAGCCGGTGGATTCACCAGGCGGCCGGGATGACCAGCGCCCGGCTCGGCATCGAGATCCCCGATGCCTATGCCCGCCTGCGCGGATATGCCTTCACCCATGGGCTTTCCCTGGTGGAGGTGGCACGGCGGGTGGTGGAGCGCGAGATTCGGATCGAAGCCGAATGAGCGCAACTGTTCCGCAGCACCCCGCCCGGCAAATACCATGAGCTGACGGCAAGAGCGGCACAGGAAGACTTTCATGGCGGGCGCCCCAGCGTGCGCGCCGAGGGGTGATCACGGTGTCCGACAGTGAGTTGCTGGTGGCGGTGCTGGCCAGGTTCGCGCGACTGCTACCGGCGGCAACCGAACTGCCCCATATTCTGGACGAATTGATGCACAGTGCCATCGATGTGCTGGAACCGGGCGGTGTGACGGTGGCGCTGTCCCCGAAACTGCGGGGCGACCGGTCGGAACTCTTTGGCGGCATCCCCGAGGAGCTGCTGGATCTCGAGGTCTGCCAGCGCGATCACGCCCGCGGGCCCGGTGTGGTCGCCCACGCCTGCGGCGCGTCGGTGACCGTCACCGATCTCGGTAGCTACGGCGATATGTGGCCGGAGTACACGAGTCTGGCCGGGCGGCACCGGATCTCCTCGGTGGCGGCCGTCCCCATGCGCCTCGACGACACCGAAGCCGGTGTGCTGAGCCTGTATTCGCGCGACCCGCGGCACTGGACCGGCAAGGACCTCTCGGTCGCCACCCTGCTGGCGGGCATGGCCACCGGCCACATCGTCACCGCCAACCTGGTGCAGCGCCAGCAGCGGGTGACCGAGCAGCTACAGCACGCCCTCACCACCCGCATCGTGGTGGAACAGGCCAAGGGCGTGATCGCGCACGCCCACCACACCACCCCCGATGCCGCCTTCACACTCATCCGCGCCCACGCACGGCGCAATCGCGTCACCGTGCACGCGGTCGCCCACGGCATAGTCGAACTGGGCCTGCGGATTTGATCGGCGATGGATTCGCACACTTTGCCCGGAATTCCATCCCCGAAAATCGATCACGGCGGGAATAGGGTGGTCGTGGAGTAGCCTGGTGAGTTGGCGGAACCGAAAGCCCCTGTCCCCGGCCGGTTTCCGTTCGCGGTTGGCGACCGTCCCAGTCCTCGACGGCTCGTTTCGGCAAGTCCGTGCTCGCTTTCCGTCGATCTGGGGGCAATCGTGAATTCCTCACGTGCACCGCAATATTCCGCTGCCCACTCGCATCCCAGCCCATCCGTCCGGCCCGCCGCGTCCCGATCCACCCGGCGCGGCAGTGAATTCGATCAGCTCGTACGCCGGATCGGCGCGGGCGATCGGGACGCCTACGAGGAGCTCTACCGCCGCACCCGCGGCCTCATCTACTCCCGAGTCCTGAACATCGTGTGCGACACCGGATATGCCGAGGAAACCTGTCACGAGGTCTACCTGCAGGTCTGGCGCAGCGCCGCCACCTTCGACCCGGCCCGCGGCAATGCCCTGACCTGGCTCACCACCCTGGCCCACCATCAGGCGGTGGACCGGGTGCGGCGCGAATGCAGTGCGGCCGGGCACGAACACCGCTGGGGCGTCTGCGATTACCGGCCCGCCATCGATGTGGTGGCCGAGGAGATCCTGCGCCGCCACGACGAGCGCGCCATCCGTCGCGGCCTGGCCACGCTCACCCCCTATCAGCGCGAATCGGTGGTGCTGGCCTTCTACGGCGGTCTCACCTACCCACAGGTCGCGGCCCAGCTGGGCATCGGGCTGCCCGCGGTCAAGGCTCGCATCCGCTCGGCGCTGGCCCAGCTCAAAGTGTCACTGGCATAACCGGATACGGCCTGCCGATCAGTGCGCGGCGGTGGCCTTGAAGCCGCGCGGGACCAGGATCACGGTGAGCACCGCGACAGTGCCCACCATGGCGGTCGAGATCCAGGAGGTGGTGGTGAGCGCGGCATCGTAGGCGTGCTGGGCGATGCGCAGCACCTCGTCACCGGTGGGCCCGCCGATCTTCTCGGCGATATGGGCCGCGCCGCCCACCGAGCCGCGCGCCTCGGCCAGATCGTCGCCCTGCAGCGGCAATCCGGACATGTGGCCGGTGAACAGACGACCGTGAATGCTGCCCAGCAGCGCGACGCCCAGGCCGATGCCCAGTTCGTAGTTGGTCTCCTCGACCGCGCCCGCCTGCCCGGCGCGCTCGGCCGGCACCGCCGATACCAGCACCGCGGCCGCGGTGGTGATGGCGATGCCGTCACCGATGCCCAGGCACACCAGGACCAGCGCGACAATCGGATAGGTGGTGTCCGGCACTGCCGCCAGCACCGCGAAACCCCCGGCCAGCGCGCCCAGCGCGACGCCCATCAGCGCGCGCACGCTCACGTGCTGCATGAGCCACGGGGTGGACAGCGAGCCGAACAGGGTGGCCAGCGCCGCGGGCAGCGTGCGCATGCCCGCCTGGGAGGGCGAGTAGCCGTGAATGTATTGCAGCCACAACGAGATCAGGAACAGTGCCGCACCGATGGCCAGCATGGCCAGCAGGGTGGCCAGCGCCGCCGCGGTGAACGCACGATTGCGGAACAGCCGCACATCCAGCAGCGGATCCGGCGACTTCAGCTGCCGATAGGCGAACAGCCCCAGCAGGATCACCGAGGCGGCCATGATCACCAGATCGATCGGGGCCGGATTGCCCTTGGCCACATGCTTGATCCCCCACGCCAGCGCCACGACGCCCAGCACCGACAACGCCGCGCTCGCCCAGTCCAGGCTGCCGTGCTGCGGCGCTCGGTATTCCGGCAGCAGCCACAGTCCGGCGGCCACCGTGATGATCACCACCGGCACGTTCAGCCAGAAGGCCGCCGACCACCCGAACGCCTCGACCAGGTGGCCGCCGACCAGCGGGCCGATGGCCGCGCCCGCACCGGCCACCGAGGCCCAGATGCCGATGGCCAGCGTGCGTTCCCGGTCATCGGAGAAGATATTGCGGATCAGCGAGAGGGTGGACGGCATCACCATGGCCCCGCCGACGCCCAGCAGCGCGCGGCCCGCGATGAGCTGCGCGGGCGCGTGGGCGGTCGCCGCCACCACCGAGGCCAGGCCGAAAAGCACGAAGCCGGACAGGAACAGCCGCTTGCGGCCGTGGCGGTCGCCGATCGCGCCGCAGGTGATGAGCAGGCCGCCCAGCACCAGGCCGTACAGGTCGACGATCCAGAGCTGTTCCATCGGAGTGGGCGCCATGTGATCGATGAGCGACGGCAACGCGACATTGAGGATGGTCGCGTCCATCGCCACCAGCAGCAGGCTCGCGCACAGCACGGCGAGCATGGCCCACCGGCTCGCCGGCGCGGGCGCCACCCGGTTCGCCAGATCGTCCGACTGTTCCCGGGGTGGGATGCGGCCCACGTCTTCCGCCTCCTCGGCTAGGCATAGGTCAAGCTGCTGGCAACAACCTGGCTAAGACTACCCGGGGTGCGCGCCTCACTTGTTCGCGTTCTGCTTCGCCAGCAGGTCGCGGATCTCGGTGAGGAGCTCCAGTTCGGTGGGATCGGCCTTCACCGCGGTGGGCTTGCTGAGCCGGTTCTTGATGGTCTTCATCGGGAGGATGAGCACGAAATAGAGGACCGCGGCCACGCACAGGAAGTTGATGCCGGCGCTGATGATCGGACCGAGGGCGACGAAGGTGGACGGTTTGTCGGACAGGAGCTGGAAGCCCAGACCGTATTCCTTGTTGCCGCCGAGGGTGGCCAGCAGCGGCTCGATCACACCCTTGGTCACCGAGGTCACGATGGCGGTGAAGGCCGTGCCCATGACCACGGCGACCGCGAGATCGATGACATTGCCCCTCATCAGGAAGTCTTTGAAGCCCTTGAGCATGGTGCGCGCTTAATCCAATCCGAGACGTTTTCGTTATCTTCTGGATGGGAGTTTAAGGGCTGGTCGCGGTGTGGCGCGCACCTGGCACAGCCCCCTTGACGTGCATCACTCCGGACGGTCGGTCGGGGGCTGGCACACAATCCGCAACCCGATGGAGTCGTCTGGAACGAGCGAAGCGGCCGGACGAAAGCGAACAACCCCGGTTCCGGGCCGTGTGGCCCGGAACCGGGGTTGGGTGTGGACTACTTTCCGCCGGCCCTGTTCTTCAGGGCGGTGACGATCTCGTTGACCGCGGCGAGCACGTCCTGGGCGGCGTGGTCGAGGTTGGCGCGCACCGATTCCAGAGTGCTCTGGAGATCCTCGGGAGTGATCTTGTCGGCGAAGGCCTTCGCCATATCGGCGAGATCGGCGGCCGCGCTCTGTGCCCGGTCGGCCAGTTCGGCGGCGGCGCCGCTGGCCCGCTCGGCCAGCGCTCCCGCCGCTGATTCGGCTCGCTCTCTCAGGTCGGAGGCGGTGACCCCGAGGTCGGTGGTCAGATCGTCGGCGGTGGTGCGCAGGTCGTCGGTCAGGCGTTCGACCTTGTCATCGGAGTCGTCATCAGTGGGCATCGTCGTGGTTCCCTACTTCGATCCGCCGCTCAGGCATCGGAACCCTCCCTACGTCGGTCACGCTCGGGCAGTTACAGCGATCTTTCAGCAATCGATAGTAGTCCTCTTTCGGTGCGCCATCGGCACTCTTTTCGGTGCGCGGTGGCCGGCACTTCAGAGCACGGCACCCAGGACACGCTCGATGTACTCGTTCGTGAAGCGCCCCTTCGGGTCGAAGCGGCGGCGGACCTCGGCGAACTTGTCCCAGTCCGGGTAGCGCTCGCGCAGGGTCTCGGCGGTCTGGAAGTGCCGCTTGCCCCAGTGCGGGCGGCCGTTGTAGCGATCGAAGACGCGTTCGCAGGCGCGGAAATACGGCTCGTAGTTCATGCCCTGGTACTGGTGCACGGCGATGTAGCAGGTCTCGCGGCCGCCGGCGGGGGAGAGGAAGGCGTCATCGGGGGCGACCCAGCGCACCTCGATCGGCATCGGGGTGTCGAAATGCTTGGCCACCTCCTTGATCTCGCGGATGGCGTCGGCCGAATGCTCGCGTGGCAGTGCGTATTCCATCTCGGTGAAGCGGAACAGCCGGGGGCTGGCGAAGACCCGGTAGGAGCGCTCGACCTGGCGGCGGTAGCTGCCTGCGTAGGCGGCGCTGCGCTGGACCAGCGGGATCAGGTTCGGGCGGCGGCGGGTGAGCCGGCACAGCGCGTCGAAGGTGTAGTTGGTCATGAGGATGTCGGAGAACCAGTCCACGGCTCTGCCGCGCGGTTGCTCGGGCAGCTCGACCCGGTTGTTGCGCTTGGTCATTGCCAGCGGGCTGTGCGCGAACATGTAGAACTCGAAGTGCTCGTTGCCCTCGACGTAGCTGTCGAGATCGGCCAGTACCTCCTCGACCGGGACCGGCCGTTCGATGCCCTCGAGGACGAAGGACGGCACCATCTGCAGGGTCACGGCGGTGACCACGCCCAGCGCGCCCACGTTCACGCGGGCGGCGCGCCAGCCGTCGGGGTCGGTCTGCTCGTTGAGTTCGACCCGGCTGCCGTCGGCGAGCATGAGCTCGACGGAATGCAGTGCGGCCGAGAGGTTCTGCAGCTTGGATCCGGTTCCGTGGGTGCCGGTCGCGGTGGCGCCGGCAATGGACTGCACGTCGATGTCGCCGAGATTGGGGAAGGCCAGACCCAGCGGGTGCAGCGCATTGCTGGCGGCATTGAGCGTGATGCCGGCTTCCGCCCGGACCAGCCCGGATTCGCGGTCCACGTTCAGGATCCGGTCCAGCTTGTTCAGGCGCAGGAGTGTGCCGTCGGTGAGCACGGTCTCGGTGAAGGAGTGTCCCGATCCGGCGACCCGGACGGTGTGCCCGTTCGCTTCGGCCTGTGCGAGTACTGCCGCGACGTCCTCGGGCGAGCTCGGTTCGGCGATGGCCGCCGGGGTACAGCTCTGATCCCCGGCCCAGTTCGTCCAAGAATTGGTCATGCGACCAACTTTAAACCGCGAGTGTGATGCGCGCTACCGTTTGCGCGGGGTATACGCCGCGGCCTTGGCCCGCTCCACCTCGTCCTCGGTGAGCGGCGGCTGCGCCAGCGCCAGGCGGGGCACGCCGTCGCCGCGCACGCCATTGAGGATCAGTGCCATATAGCGCTCCCAGACCTGGGGATTGACCGGCCGGGCGAATCCGGCAATGCCGTCGACCATGTTCACCATGGCGAAGAAGTCGCCCGCCTCGATATCGGGCTGCAGCGCGCCCGCGTCCCTGGCGCGCTGGATGACCGCCTGCATGCCGGGCCGGATGTGATCCTTCATGGCGCAGAAGCGATCCATGCTGTCGTGCAATTCGAGGATGACCTCGCCGAAGCCGCGGTTGACCGCGACGTGCCGGCACGAGTACTCGAACAGGTCGACCAGGCCCTCCCAGGGGTCCGGATGGTGCAGTGCCACATCCACGGCCCCGGCGAGTTCGGTGACCATCTGGTCGAAGACCTCGGAGATGAGCTCCTGTTTGTTGGCGAAGCGGCGGTAGACGGTGCCGACGCCGACGCCGGCGCGCTCGGCTACATCGTCGAGGGTGACCTCCAGCCCGCGATCGGCGAACAGCTCGCGGGCGGCCGCGATGATGCGCTGCTGATTGCGGGCGGCGTCCGCGCGCAGACGCCGAGGTGGGGGCGCGGTGGTGACGTGATTCACACCCTGATCCTAACAGCAATCGGGATTATCTGGAGGACCTGTCTCCGTTTTGCTAGTAGCTTTTACCGGTAAGCGGAGACGGGTTCTCCACTAATCCTAGGGGACGAGGAAAACCGCCATGACAACAGCTCTCGAGAAAGAAGTCGCGGCACCGGCCGCTGCGCCGCGGCGCGGATCGCACGCGCTGCGCTGGTGGGTGCTCGCCGTGCTCGGCGTCGCCCAGCTGATGGTCGTGCTGGACGCGACCGTCGTGAATATCGCGCTGCCGCACGCGCAGGCCGATCTGGGCTTCTCCAATGGCGATCGGCAGTGGGTCATCACCGGCTACGCGCTCGCCTTCGGCAGCCTGCTGCTGCTGGGTGGACGGCTCTCCGATCTGTTCGGACGGCGTACCACGTTCATCACCGGCCTGGTCGGCTTCGCGGTCGCCTCGGCCGTCGGCGGCGCGGCCGGCAACTTCGAGGTGCTGGTCGGCTCCCGCGTCGCGCAGGGCGTGTTCGCCGCGCTGCTCGCGCCCGCCGCGCTCTCGCTGCTGACCGTCACCTTCACCGAACCCGCCGAGCGCGCAAAGGCTTTCGGCATCTTCGGCGCCATCGCCGGCGCCGGCGGCGCGCTGGGCCTGCTGCTGGGCGGCGCGCTCACCGAGTGGGCCTCGTGGCGCTGGGTGATGTACGTGAACCTGGTGTTCGCGGCCATCGCGCTGGTCGGCGCGGTACTGCTGCTGGCCGGGCACACCGCCACCGAGCGGCCCAAGCTGGATCTGCCCGGCACCCTGGCGGTGACCGCCGCGCTGTTCGCCATCGTCTACGGCTTCTCGCACGCCGAGTCGGACGGCTGGACCAATGGCCTGACGCTGTCCTTCCTGATCGGCGGCGTGCTGCTGCTCGGCGTGTTCGCCTGGCTGGAACAGCGGGTCGCGCATCCGCTGCTGCCGCTGCGCGTGGTGCTGGACAAGACCCGCGGCGCGTCCTACGTCACGGTGTTCACCATCGGCATCGGCATGTTCGCCATGTTCCTGTTCCTGACCTACTACATGCAGCAGCAGCTGGGGTACTCGCCGATCCGCACCGGCGTGGCGTTCCTGCCCATGGTCGCCGGCATGGTGGCGGCCTCCACCACCGTGCCCGCCCTGCTGATTCCCCGGGTGGGCCCGAAGGTGACCGTGGTGAGCGGGTTCCTGCTCGCCACAGTGGGAATGGTGCTGCTGACCCGCATCGGCGTGGACACCGGCTACGCGAGCCACATCCTGCCCAGCCTGGTCCTGATGGGCCTGGGTCTCGGTATGGCGATGTCGACGGCCTTCAGCGGCGCGACCTCGGGCGTGCACCACAGTGACGCCGGTGTCGCCTCGGCGATGGTGAACACCAGCCAGCAGGTCGGCGGTTCCATCGGCACCGCGCTGCTGAGCACCCTGGCCTCGACGGCTTTCAACAATTACGCGTCGAGCCACGTGCCGCCGTCGGCGGCGGTGCTGGCCGAGGCCGCGGTGAAGAGCTACACCACCACCTTCTGGTGGGCCGCAGCGATCTTCGTGGTCGGCGCGGTGGTCACCGGTCTGATCATGCCCAACAAGGTGCCGGTTCCGGCAGAGGGCGAACCCGTTCTGGCGCACTGAGTTCCGGACATGGAAGCGGCCCCGCTCGCGAAAGTGAGTGGGGCCGCTTCTTTTTCGGCTTACCGCGATCAGCGGCAGTTGGAGGGTGGGGCCAGGCCCGCGAACCGGTCGGACAGGTAGTCCACAGCGGTGGCGGCGCCGGCCATGGCGGTGCCATGGTCGGCGCCGGGGATGATGTCGAACTGGACCGGGGTGCCGGCGGCGCAGTAACGGTCCGCGGTCTCGAGGGCGAGGTCCAGGGGGACCTGGTCGTTGCTGCCGTGCCATTCGTAGAGGGGTTGGCGGATGAGCTCCGGGACGACCTCGAGGGCATTGGCGTGCATGGTGTGGATCAGGTCCGGGTCGTTCTCCTTGCCGGGGTGGAAGACGTCGCCGATGCTGTGGTTCGCGCCGACCGTAATGATGTCGTCCACACAGGAATTGGCGATGCGGTCGCGCATCCAGAAGCCGAAGGGGGTGAGCGAGCTGTCCAGCTGGATCTGGGCGGGGTACTCGCGCTCCATGCCCACTGCCACCGCGAAGCCCAGGCCGAACAGCGGCTGGGGCGTATTGCCCACCTGGATGGCCAGTTTGCCCGGATTGACCGGCACGCCGCCCTCCGCGACGCCGACGATCGGCAGCTCGGGCGCGTAGCCGGGGGCGATGGCGGCCGCGAAACCGGTGGCCATCGCACCGCCGGAGTAACCGGCCAGGCCGACCGGCGAATCACCCAGTCCCGCCGGGGCGAAACGCTCGACGGCGCGAATGCCGTCGAGGGTGATCTGCCCGCCCATGCGGGCCGCGCCGTAGGCGCTGTCGGGGCCGAGGTGATCGGGCACGGCGATCGCCCAGCCGCGTGCCAGCAGCAGCGGGAAGGCGGCAGCCTCCCGCACGCCGCCGTTGAACAGGGCGTGCGACGGCGCGCATTGCATGCCCAGGGAATTCACGAACGGCTGATACGACACCAGCGGTCGCGGGCCGGGGCCCGGAGTGATGAGGGTGGTCACCGCGGCGATGGGCACGCCGGTGGAGTTCGTGGAGCGGAACTTCAGCTGCCACACCGTCGCTCCGGGCCAGGGATGGCTGGGCACCAGGCGGGAATCGAGGATGTCACCGTTATGGGCGGCGGCGAGATTCCCTGAGGCGTAGTAGAACCCGTCCGGGTCGGAAACCGGATAAATCGCCCCGGCGTGGGCCGCGGGGGTGGCAGCCATGGCGGCCACCAGTACCGTGGCGATTCCGAACCCTTGGACCAGCAACTTTCTGATCGACTGCCGCACCGCCAACTTGACTCCTCGAGGCCGATGGGACAACTCCGGGCAAGCGGCACTATCCTCGCAGTTCCGGGCTGCTGTTCGGGTTCATCAACACGCCGAACAGCAATTATTTGGCTAATTGGAGAGGAGGGGCGGTGACAGCGAGAGTCGCGGGCGTGGACGCCGCCCTGCTCGGCGTCATCGCCCTCGGTGGCGCGATCGGCGCGGAAGCGCGCTACGCCATGAGCCTGTGGGTGCCGCACCACGGCTCGATTCCGTGGCAGACCTTGGCGGTCAACGTGATCGGTTGCTTCCTCATCGGGGTACTGATGGTGTGTATCACCGAGATCTGGGTGGCGCACCGGCTGTTGCGGCCCTTTCTCGGGGTCGGGATTCTCGGCGGATTCACCACCATGTCCACCTACGCGGTGGAAGTTCGTACACTGCTCGAATCGGGCCGGGTCGGCGCCGGACTGGCCTACCTCGGGGGAACGGTGGCGACAGGACTGATTTCGGTCGTGCTGGGCGTGAGTGCGACACGATGGGTATCGGAGACGGCACGACGATTGGGGGCAGGCGATGAGTGACATGGTTCGGCAGTGGGTACCCGCGTCTCGGCTGACGGTGCTGCTCGGCGAGGACGACACCTATCGACACCGGCCCCGCTATCACGAGATCGTGCGGCGTGCCCGGGATGCCGGACTGGCCGGGGCCAGTGTGTGGCGCGGCGTCGAGGGTTATGGGGTGTCCTCCCATATCCACACCGCCCGGCTGCTCGATCTGGCCGAGCGGTTGCCGGTGATGGTGATGATCATCGACGACACCGCACGGCTGCGGGCGTTCGTGGAAAGCAATGCGGACCTGCTGGATTCGGTGACGGTGGCGCTTTCGCCGGTCGAAGTGCTCGCCGGAGTGCGGCGGTGACAGGGCTGCTGGTGATCCTCGGCGCGCTCTTCGGGGCGCCCGTCCGGTATCTGGTGGATCGCGCGGTGGCCTATCGATTCGATAGTGTTCTCCCCCTGGGCACACTGGCGGTGAACATGGGCGGTTCGGCCGTGCTGGGCGCGTTGATCGGTGCGGGAGCAAATCATTGGCTTCTGGCTGCCGTGGGAACGGGGTTCTGCGGCGCGCTGACCACGTTCAGTACGTTCGGGTACGAAACGGTTCGATTGGCCGAGGAGGGCGCTTACAGCTATGCGGTGGCGAACGTCGTGATCGGCGTCGGCGCAAGTCTGGCCGCGGCCTACCTCGGTGCCTTGCTCGGGCAGTGGGTGTGGCCGTGATGCTCATGACCAGCCGGGCGCAGGCGATACGGAAGGGGGGTGCGAGCATGGCCCACGATCGAGCCGGACGACCGGCCCGGGCCACGGACCTCGAGGACATCGCGCACTTGGTGACGGCCTACTACAGCCGGATTCCGGATCCGTCGGATCCCGCGCAGCTGGTGTCCTTCGGCACCTCCGGGCATCGCGGGTCGAGCCTGGACTGTGCCTTCAACGAGGCGCACATCCTGGCCATCACCCAGGCGATCGTGGAATACCGTGCCTCGCGCGGCATCACCGGGCCGGTGTATCTGGCACGGGATACGCACGCGCTGTCCGAGCCCGCCTGGACCACTGCGCTGGAGGTGCTCGCCGCCAATGACGTCACCGCCGTCATCGACTCGCGCGACAGGTACACGCCCACACCGGCTTTGAGTCATGCCGTGCTGCGGCACAATCGGGGCGGGACCCGGCACCAGGCCGACGGCATCGTGGTGACGCCCTCGCACAATCCGCCGCGCGACGGCGGGTTCAAATACAACCCGCCGCACGGCGGTCCCGCCGACACCATCGCCACCGATGCCATCGCCGCGCGCGCCAACGAGCTGCTGCGCACCGGGCTGGCCGACGTCAAGCGCACCTCGCTGGCGCAGGCGCTGGCCACCAAGGTGGAGCGCTACGACTACCTGGACCGCTACATCTCGGACCTACCCAATGTGCTGAACCTGGACGCCATTCGGGGCGCCGGGATTCGGCTGGGCGCGGACCCCATGGGCGGGGCCTCGGTGGACTACTGGGAGGAGATCGGGCAGCGGTACGACCTCGAGCTCGAGGTGGTGAATCCGTTCGTCGATCCGACCTGGCGGTTCATGACGCTGGACTCCGACGGGCGGATCCGGATGGATCCCTCGTCGCGGTACGCCATGGCGTCGCTGGTAGCGATTCGCGACGATTACGACATTTCCACCGGCAACGACGCGGACGCGGACCGGCACGGGATCGTGACTCCCGATGCGGGACTGATGAATCCGAACCACTACCTGGCGGTGGCGATCGAGTACATGATCGCCAATCGGATGGGGTGGGACGCGCTCACCAAGATCGGCAAGACGGTGGTGACGTCTTCCATGATCGATCGGGTGGTCGGCGTGTTCGGCCGCGACGTCTACGAGGTGCCGGTCGGGTTCAAGTGGTTCGTGCCCGGATTGTTCAGCGGCAGCCTGGCTTTCGGCGGCGAGGAATCCGCGGGCGCGTCGTTCCTGCGCATGGACGGCACCGTGTGGACCACCGACAAGGACGGCATCCTGCTCGCGCTGCTGGCCGCGGAGATCACCGCCGTCACCGGGCAGAGTCCGTCCACCCGCTACACCGAACTCGAAAAACGCTACGGCTCACCCGCCTATGCCCGCGTGGACGCCACCGCCACCCCGGAACAGAAGACCCGCCTGGCGGCGTTGACGCCCGATATGATCACCGCGACCGAAATCGCCGGCGAACCCATCACCGGCATCCAGACCCGCGCCCGTGGCAATGGCGCGGCCCTCGGCGGCGTCAAGGTCACCACCGAGAACGCCTGGTTCGCCGCCCGCCCGTCTGGCACCGAGGACAAGTACAAGATCTACGCCGAATCCTTCCAGGGGCCGGAGCACCTCGCGCAGGTCCAGGCCGCGGCCGAGGAGATCGTCGGACACGCCCTCATGGGTGAATAGCGCGGCCTTCGGTCAGGTGTGGCGAATGGATGAATTGGTGTGTGCGCCGGGCGGATCCGGGTGGGCGGTGCGTTGTGGTGAGTGAGGTCGAGGGGCCGGTGGGCGGGCGGCATCGGCTGCCGGTGGAGATCTGGGTGCTGGTGGGGTCGGCGTTCACGATCGCCATCGGGTTCGGGTTGGTGGCGCCGGCGTTGCCGCAGTTCGCGCGGAGTTTCGAGGTGGGGGTGGCCGCTGCCTCGTTCATCGTGAGCGCGTTCGCGTTGATGCGGTTGATCTTCGCGCCGATGGCGGGTCGGTTGTTGCAGAAGCTGGGGGAGCGGCCGGTCTATCTGACCGGGCTGTTGATCGTGGCGGTGTCCACCGGTGCGTGCGCGCTGGCCCAGAGTTATTGGCAGCTGCTGGTATTGCGGTCACTGGGTGGGATCGGGTCCACTATGTTCACGGTGTCCTCGCTGGGGCTGGTCATCCGGATGTCGCCGCCCGCCGAACGAGGGCGGGTCTCGGGGGTGTACTCGACGAGCTTCCTGATCGGCTCGATCAGCGGGCCGCTGGTCGGCGGTGCGCTGTCCTTCCTCGGCCTGCGCGCGCCGTTCCTCATCTACTGCGTGGCGCTGCTGATCGCCAGCCTCATCGTCTATGTGGCGCTGCGGGATTCCCCGCTGGCCCTGCCGGAGAAATCGAACGGCGCGCCCGTGATGACCTTCCGTGAAGGGCTGGCCCGGCCCGCGTACCGGGCCTCACTGTGGGCCAACTTCGGCAATGGCGCAGCCGTTTTCGGTGTGCGCATGGCACTGGTGCCGCTCATCGTGGTGGAGGTCCTGAAGCAGGACGCCGCCCTTGCGGGCGTGGCCCTGACCGCCTTCGCCCTCGGCAATGCCTCGGTCCTTTTCCTGTCCGGGCGCTGGTCGGACACGGTGGGCCGCAAGCCCTTCCTCATCGCAGGAACCCTGGTCTGCGCCGTCGGCACCGCGGGCATCGGCCTTGCCCCGACCCTCGCCTGGCTGCTGGTCGCCTCCTGCGTGGCAGGCATCGGCTCCGGCATGTTCACCCCCGCCCTGCAAGCGGCGGTCGCGGACATCATCGGCCCCGGCACCCGAGGTGGCCCGGTCCTCGCGGGCTACCAGATGTCCGCCGACCTGGGCACCTTCCTCGGCCCCTACGCCATCGGCATGCTCGCCGACCGCGTCTCCTACGGCGTGGCCCTGGGTGTGACCGGCGCCCTGCTGGCCTCGGCATCGGCGGTCTGGCTGCTGGCACCGGAAACCCTCCGCCGAAGAGAACCCGCCGCAGCCACCGCCGCCTAGCGGGTCGGCCGCAGATTTTGGTGGGGCGGGGTGGGTGTTGCTCGGGCGGGGGCGTCGGGCAGAGTGTTGCGGGTGAGCAAACCGACTTCGAATCACACACCGCGGCCGGTCTCGAGCAAGACCACCTACGCGCTGGCCGGGCTGGCCGTTGTCGTGGTCGCGGTGATCGTGGCGGCCCTCTATCTGTGGAATCGCGGCGGCGGGGACGAGGTGCGCAACGACGGGTACGGTCCGGTGCACGATCCTGCGGTGTCGGTGGCCCTGGATTCCGACGGAGCCATTGTGCTGGGCAAGCCCAATGTGAAAACCATTGACATCTATGAGGATCCGCTGTGCCCGGCGTGTGGTCAGCTGGAGAAGAGCTACGGGCAGGAGATCGCCCAGCAGGTCGACCTCGGCAAGATTGCGGTGCGGTACCGCCTGGTGAACTTCCTCGACCCGCGGTCGGCCAGCAAGGACTACTCCACCCGCGCGGTGGCCGCCAACGAGTGCGTCGCCCAGGCCGGTGACGGTCCGGTCTACTCGAAGTTCCACTCGCTGCTGTTCACCACCAAGCAGCCCGCCGAGGGCGGTTCCGACCACGACAACAAGGAACTGGCCGCCATCGCCAAGGAGGCGGGCGCCGGTGACGACGTCGCCAAGTGCATCACCTCCGGCGACCGCGCCGACACCGGCCGCGCCCACGCCGAAGCCGCGCTGAAGGCCCTCAACGATGCCCTCAACAATCGCGCCGCCACCCCGTCGGTGTTCATCGACGGCAAGAAGGTCGACGTGAACAACAAGAACTGGGTCTTGGACGCCGCGAAATAGGCTGGGCGGTAAGGCTTCAGGCGTCGAGGACGGGCCGGCGCAGACGACCCGTGTAGGTGGCTGCCCGGCCCAGCGCGTCCTCGGCGGCATCGAGTTCGATGAGGGCCTCGTCGAACACCTCGGCGGCGCCGGCGACGCAGTAGGCCGGGGTGGTGAGTGCGCCGGCGCCCGGTGTATCGAGCAGCAAGCCGGAGTCGGGGAGATCGCGATAGGCGGCGGTCAGGTCTGCCAGGTCCGCGCGGAGGGTCTGCAGCCGACCTTGCAATAGCTGTCGCCGCTGTTCCAGCAGCAGTGGGTCCCGCAGGTCGGCTTCCGCGCTCGGTTCGTGGTCGCTCATGCGACCAGCATGCCGTGGTGGGCCGGGACATGCGGTGGTGCACAGGAATTCGGATGTTCTTGTGCATCACCGCATGCCGGGCGGAATGGGTGGGGTGCGGCCCTCGGGGGAACGGAGAAGTGAGCCGCACCCCGGGCAGGGAGCCGGGCTGGGGGCTCGGCTCCATGGTCGGGGAGGGGATCCTGCGGGTCAGCGCGATGCGGCTCGGGTGGGGGTTTCGGGGATGTCGTTGTCCGGGGTGGCCCGGGACAGCTGGGGGTGGATGAGGACGTGGGACTCCATCGGGTAGGCCAGGTCCTGGGTGAAAGGTGCTCCAGCCGTGGCGGTTTCGATGGGGTCGGGAACGACGCGCAGGGGGTGTGGCCTGGCGGGTGCGTCGATATCGGTGTGCGGGAACAGGTAGCGCGCACCCTCGCGGACGGTTTCGTGCGACTCGCCACTGGGGTCGATCCAGCGCATGCGATCGGTATCCGAGAGATAGACGCGCCAGGGGTGTTTTCCCTTGTCGGCCAGTAACTTCAGCCGATGGTGATGGGTGCACAGGACGGCGCGGTAGGCCGGATTCGGGCCCGTGGCGCCTCGGGAGGGATGCGGCTCGAACTGGACCAGAGTGGTTTCCGCCGCGGGCATGGTGCAGCCGGGGAAGCGGCACAGGCCATCGACGGCGCGGACCTCACGGGGTGGGGCGCTCGAAAAAGCTCGTACCGCCACGGGTTTCGAATCCAGAGCGGTCATGGCGCGTTCCCAGGGAGCCTGCCGGACCGTATCGGTCCGTGCCTCCGGCCTGTGCGAGGTGCGGGGGCCCGGCGCATCGGCCGGTTCGGCGCGCTGGGGAGCCGCTCCGTCCGTCGCGTTCGTCTCCTGGGCGGCCTCGTTCGGGAAGTACTCCGGAATCACCTGGAAACGTGCGTGTTCGGCAAGGGTGCGAGCGAGGGCGCCGTCGATGGGGCCGTAGCCGGAGAGGAAGGCCGGATCGTCGCGCAGACCCAGCAGGGTTTCGGCGGAGACCCCGACCTGGATGAGCGGGCGGCGGGGCGTTGCGGGGGCGTCGGCCTTGGGGCAGTCGAGTCCCCGGCCGCAGCCGCAGCGCAGGCGGCCGGAGCCGTCGGCGAGCGCGATCAGCGCGTCGGTGCGGCGCTGGGACATGGTGCGGGGATCGTCCTCGCAGACCTGGAGGCTCATTTCGCGTAGCCGCATGGCGAGCGCCTGGGCGCCGGCGGCGGGTAGCAGGCCGTCGAATACGGCCATGCCGTCCTGTACCGCGCGAATGCGGACATCGCGGTCCTGCTCGCGCTTCTCGCGGCGGCGGGTCTCGCCCTCGGGGTCCAGCCGGGTGACCCAGCGCTGGGCGGTCTGGCGTAATCGGGCCGGATCCGAGCGCAGCGCCGCCTCGATCAGCTTGGGCTCCAGCACTTCTCGCACCTCGTGCGGCAGGCCGCGCAGACTATCCGCGATCACCTGCACCCGCGACAGGTCGATCCGCCCGGCCGCGAAGGCGTGCTTGGTCTGCGGTAGGGAATCCAGCGCCAACCCGATATCGATGAGGGCCGCCGCCACCGCCTCCGATACGTGCACCGCCACGGCGATCTCCGCCGCGGCGAACTCCCCGGCACGCACCCCGCCCGCCCCCGGCGCGGCATTCCCGGCCCGATGCCGGCGATACACCTCCCGCACCGCTGTGATTTCCGCCGCCTGTGCGAACGCCGCCGCCCCGTGTGCCCGCCGCAGCGCGTCGATCAGCTCTTCGTCGCCCATCGCCTCCACCTCTCGGCTATCGAACATGCGTTCGAGAGTACATCGAGAAGATCGCCGCCGCCAGCCTCTGTACAGGCGATTTGGTTTGTTCGACACCAGTCGTGTAACTTCGTTCAAGCAAGCAGGGCAACGCCCCGCTGGCAGAGAAGTGAACACGGGGCTATGGCGCAGCTGGTAGCGCACCACACTGGCAGTGTGGGGGTCAGGGGTTCGAGTCCCCTTAGCTCCACCAAAGGGGTCATTGCACGAACCGATCCCATCGGGGCCGGTACCGCGTCTGCGGTACCGGCCCCGTTCTCGTTTCCGGGTTGGGGGATGCGGAAGGTGGGGATGAGCCGGTCGGGTCCGGCGATCTTGACGTGGGCGACCAGGGTTTCGATCAGCGCCTTGGATTGGGTGTGGTTGCCGCTGGTGACGATCTCGACGATGTGGTCGGCGATCCGGTCCAGGGTGGCGGGCGCGGGTGAGCTGGGAACGTTGGCGAGCGATTCGGTGAGTTGATCGCGGCGGGCGAGGAGTTGCGTTGTCTTGGAGCGCAGTTCGGTCAATCGGCCGCCGACGAGTTCGGGTTCGAGGGTGCCGTTCTCGAACGCGGCCAGGTAGCGGTCGACGGATTGCTGGGTTTTGGCGAGTTGGGCTGTGACGGTGGCCAGTTCGGCGCGGGTGTCGCTGCTGGTGTCGCCCCATGCTCGGCGAACTCGCCGGCCGCTCGGGCAGCTGGGTCAAATCCCTCGAGACCGGCCGTCTGAAGCTGCCGCGCCTGCCCATGCTCATCCGCCTGGCCGAGATCCTCGATGTCAACGACCTGACCCAGCTGACCGGCGAGCAACCCCTGGCCCGCTCGGTCTACGCGAAAGCGACACACCCAGCCCTGCCCAAGGTCACCGAAGCACTCGCCTCCTATCCGGTCACCCCCAGCACCGAGAACGCCGATCTGTCGCCCGAGGCGCTGTCCGCGCGTGTGCAGCAGGCGTGGGTGTTGTGGCATGGTGCGGCCCACCAGCGCTCGGCGGTGGCGACCTTGTTGCCGAATCTGTTGTGCGATACGCGTGTTGCGGTGCGACAGCTCGACGGCAAGGACCGTCGCAGGGTTCAGGCGCTGCTCGCGCAGGTCTACCACCTCACCCAGCTGTATCTGTCGTTCCAACCGCCCGCGGCGCTGGTGCTGATGTCGGGCGACCGTGCCATGACAGCTGCGCAGGATGCCGACGACCCGCACGCGATGGCCGCCGCGGCTTGGTATGTCAACCACGTGTACCGCGACGCGGGCGAGGAACACGAGGCGCGCGTCGCGTTGGCCCACCAGATGTGCGCGCTACTGAGCCCTGACAAGGCAGGCCCGGACCTTGCGCTGTGGGGATTGCTGCACCTAGCGATGGCGCTGTCGTACACCAAGATCGGTCGCGAGGGTGACGCCCTACGTCATTGGGGTGAGGCAGACCGTGCCGCGCGGGCGCTCGGTGACGATTACGTGCACCCGTGGCTGATCTTCGCTCGCGCCATGGTTGACGCCTACATGATCACTATCCAGGCCGACTTGATGCACAGCGGCTACGCCATCCAACAGGCCGCTCGCGTCGAGCTGGACAAGATGCCCTCGGCCACTCGCCGCAGCTTCCACACCGCCGAAACCGCACGCGCACATCACATGCGCGATGAACCCCTCGCCACCGTGACGCTGTTGTCGAAGGCGAATCGGGAATCGCCGGACAACTCGGGTTCTCACTGTTCGCCCGCTCCGCAGTGCCCGATCTGGTCGAGGGCGGCGGCGCGACAGTCCGAGCGGACGCCGAACGACTCGCATCGGTGCTCGGACTCGAAGTCTGACACCGCCGACACTCACCGAACCTACGGGTTGAGCGTGCCCGCGTTGTTGATCAGCAGGTCGATGTGCTCGAAGTCGTCGTGCAGCCGCTGCGCGGCCTTGCGCACCGACGCCTGCGAGGACAGCTCGATCTCCAGGATCGGCAGGTCCGCCCCCGGCACCGTCTGGCGAATCAGTTCCGCTGCCGCACCGGCCTTTTCCACATTCCGGCAGGCCAGTACGACGCGCGCCCCCGCTCGGCGAGCCGCAGCGCCGTCTCCAGCCCCACTCCGGCGCTCGCTCCGGTCACCACGGCGGTTCGTCCCGCCGGATTCGGGATATCCGCGGCGGTCTACGACGTCATTGAGCTACCCACGGTCGACCCTGACTCCTCAGCTCCATCATTTCCGCCAGAGAGCCTAGATCGACTCGGGCAGGGGTACCGGTCGACTGGGCTCGCGCCAGCGGCTACCGGAAGGTCAACTGCGCGATCAGGTGCCGATGGTCGCGAATGAGCGGCAGCCGACGTTGGGCCCCGAGAGCCAGCGGACCGGACCAGCCGCGCCCCGGAATCATCCGAAGCTCTCGGTAGGACGCGACTCCCGGAATTCGTTGCGGCAGTGCGCGAGTTTGCGGCACGGTGAGGCCGAACGGCATGTGCGGAACCATGTAGTCCGATTTGCGCGATAGCCGCACGCCCTTCGCCGTGCGCTTGGTGAACCCGGGCGGCAGCACGTCGAAGATCAGGCTCGCACCCGGAAACCGTTGGGCCATATCGCCGATGAGAGAGAAGACCTCATCCGGCGACAGGTACATGAACAGCCCCTCGGCGGTGATCAGCACATCCGTGCCGTCGACCAGGTCGAACCAGGCGCGGTCCAGGGCCGACATGGCCACCGACCGCATCCGTGCTTCGGTCGGTAACAACTGCCGCCGCAGGTCGATCATCTCCGGCAGATCCACCGAGATCCAGTCCAGGTCCGGTGCGCCGAGTCGCCAGTAGGTCGTCTGGAGGCCCTCACCGAGCGCCACGACGGTGCCGCCGGGCGAATCCCGGTGAAAGCGCTGTATTTCCGCGTCGATGGTGCGTGCCCGCAGCACCTGGGTTCGGGCGGGGTGCCCGAAGGCCCGGAAGTCGAAATTGATTTCTTCGCACAGCTTTTCGGCGAGAGGGTCACGAAAATCCGTATAGGACGCCGCGGATTCGACCGCCCGGGTCCACAGCGTCCACAGGGCCGTGACCGGAACCCCCTGCAACGCCGCCACGGAAATCTCGCTCACAGTTCGCGCAATCGCACGAGGGGAATCCGGCGCTCGGTGCGGGATTGATACTCCTGGTAGAACGGCCGGTCTGTGGTCAAGGCCGCCCAAAGCCGTTCGTACTCGGGTTCTTCGATGATCTCCGGCTGCGCCTGGAAGGAGGCGGACCGCACCTTGACCCGCACCTCGGCATTGGCGCCGGTGTCGGTGAGGTTCCAGTACCAGGCCGGATGCTGGGGCGCTCCGATGAAGGACGCCACCACGATGCGGTGCCCCGCCCCGTCCACCCAGAAGGGCAGCGCCACCTTGTGGGTCTTCCCGCTTCTGCGGCCGACCGTCTGCAACAGCAGATGCTCCATCCCCGAGCTGATCCAGACCTCCTCCATATCGGTGAATTCCATGCCCATGACATGTTTGCGCCCGAGCTCGATGAGTTTGGCTCGCTCGGGTTCGGTGAACGGGTTGTTGCGCTGATTGGTCAGGCTCACATCACACCTCCATTGACTTCGAGAATCGCCCCATCGGCGTAGGAAGGCGCGCCCAGCGCGACCGGCAGTTCGGCCAGCTGCCATACCGCCGATCCGTCGTGCCAGCGCACCTGTTCGGGCTCGAGGGCCAACCGCGCGTCGGGATAATCGCGCAGTAGCATGCCGATCGCGACCTCGAGTTCCATACGCGCGATCTGGCTGCCCAGGCAGTAGCGCGCGCCGTAGCCGAAGGCTATGTGGGGCTTCGCGTTTCGGGTGGGGTCCACCCGCTCCGGATCGGCGTAGACGGTCCGATCCAAATTGGCCGCGCCGATGGACGGGACAACGAAGTCGCCGGGCATCATGTCCACGCCGCCCAGCGAGATGGGCTCACGAACCCGCCACGGCAGTCCCTCACCGCCGGCCAGGGCGATGGTGCGCAACAGCTCGTCGACCGCACCTGGGATCCGATCCGGATGTGCCCGCAGTTCGGCGCGGAGGTCGGGGCTGAGCAGCAGCCGCAGCACGATCTTGCTCAGCATGTGCGCGGACGATTCGTAGCCGCCGACGATGAGGGCGAAGACGACGGTGACCAGTTCCCACTTCTCCAGGTCGTCGCCGTGCAGCACGAGGTCGGAGACGAAATCGCCGGTGGGCGTGGTCCTCCGGGCCTTGATGAGCCCCAGTACGTACTTGCCGAGATCCTGCAGTGCGGTCTCGGCGCTGCGCGCGCCGGCGTCCGCCACCGAGGCATCGGCCAGCAGCGCGCTCACCCACTCCCCTACGTCCTGTTGATCGCCCTCGGCGATGCCGACCAGCTCCCCCAGCACATTCAGCGAGTAGGGTTTGGCGACAACGGATACGTAGTCGCCCTGTTCCGCCGCGGCCAGTTCCGCGAGCCGCCGGGTCATGATCGCCGCGGCGGCGGCGCGCAACGCGGCCATCCGTGCCGGGGTCAGCTCCCGGCCGATGACCCGCCGCAGTTTGGTGTGGATGCTGTCGTCGAGGCTGCCGATACCGCCCTGGAGCAGCAGGCCGGCGGTGAGCCGCGGTGCGGACTCCTGCGACATGCCGGTGCGGCTGAATGCCTTCTGGGAGTAAACGGTTCGTACGTCTTCGTATCCGGTGACCAGCCATGCCGCGTCACCGTAGGGGTATTGCACCCGCGCGATGCCGCCCGATCCCCGGACCTCGTCCATGACCGGATCCAGGTGCAACGATCTCATCGTCTCCGAGGGATACCGATGTACGGGACATTGCGTTATGTCCATTGGGCCCTTCCCCTCGACGCGTGCGTTCGAATATGCCACTGCGCCAACATTTCTCAATATTCACTGTGCTGAATTGCGCGAATTTAACGATGGCTCAATATTTTTCGAAGATCGCGGGTGCCCCCTGGCCCGATCGAGCGCACCGGCGCGGCCGTAGATACATTCCGACAGGGCAGCGGCGAAATCCTCGACGGCTGCCTCGGCGACGCCGATGGGCATGCTGTGAAAGACGTGCCACAGCCCGCGGAATTCGCGATGCCGCAGGGGCACACCGAATTCCGCCGCGTGCGCGGCGAAGCGGCGGGCGTCCCCGCTCAGCAGGTCGTCACCGGCCGAATGCATGACGATCGGGGCAACCCCGGCGATATCGCGGTAGAGCGGCGAGCGGTCTCGCCGTTCGGACTCCGGGACACCCGGCAGATAAGCGTCGATCAGCCCGGCCAGCAACGACGGAGTCAATACCGCGTCTCTGTTCGTAATACCCTGAAAAGCAGAGGAATTCGAAGTCAGGTCCAGCATCGGGCAGATGAGTCCCAGAATGGCGGGCTGCGGCAAGGGATCGCCGCGCAGCTGCAGGGCGAGGTCCACCGCCAGTCCTCCTCCGGCCGAATCACCCACGACCGCAATGCGTTCAGCGGGTATTCCAGCATCGACGAGCGCCCGATACGCGGCCACGGTGTCCTCGATCGCCGCCGGATAGGGGTGTTCGGGAGCCAGGCGGTAATCCAGGACGTGCACTGTGGTGTCCATTGCGGCGGCCAGCGCACCGGCGAGGGTGCGGGCCATGCGCGGTGTGCCGAGAGCGTACCCGCCACCGTGCAGATAGAGTACGGCAGCGTCCGGAGGAGCCGCGCGGGGCTTCAGGACTTCGACCGGTAGGCCGCCGAGCCGACCGGTTCGCACGGCGACACCGCGCGGGGCACGAGCGTAGGTCGTGCCCGCGTCGATCCGGGCACGGACCGTGGGCCAGTCCGGGGCCGGGCCGAACCACCAGCGGCTCACCACGCAGGTGAGGAAGCGCCAGAGCAGCGTGTCCACAGTGTCATTTCCGTTCCGCCGGGCACGGCGTCAGGTGGTAGTCGAGCGGGTTCGGGGCGCTGCGGATCAGCTTCTCGTAGCGGTGCGGGCTCCATGGCCATACTTCCGGCACGCCGTCCGCGCCCAGATACCAGCTGCGGCAGCCGGTAGCCAATGCCGTATTCGGCGCGGCCTCGCGCATGCGGGCGTTATAGCGGTCGGTGGCCTCCCGGGTCGGCGCGACGGTCTCGAATTCGCCCGCGCGCCAGCGTCGCAACCAGCCGACAATGCGGACCGACTGCGCCTCGGCGATCGCGGTCAGCGGATGGTTGGCGACCGGGCTGTGCGGGCCAATGAGCATGAACAGGTTGGGGAACTCCGGGATCATGACGCTTTCGTGGGCGCGCGGGCCGCTCGCCCACGCCTGATCCAGGGTGTGGCCGCCGAGGCCGGTGATCGCCATCGGGCGCATGTACGCGTGCGAGTCGAACCCGGTGGCCAGCACGAGGACATCGAGTTCACGCAGCCGCCCGTCGACCGTGACCACGCCGCGCTTCTCGACGCGGTCGATGCCGTCGGTCACCACGGTGACGTCGGGACGCTGAACGGCCCGGTAGAAGCTGTCCGACACCACCATGCGCTTGCACATGGCCTGGTAGTCCGGTGTCAGCTTGCGGCGTAGCTCGGGATCCCGGACCGACCGCAGATGTTGTTCCACCACCCACTGGATGAACCGGCGCATCCGACCCGGATGCACGAGACCCTGCGAGGCGGCGGCGAAGGCGGCGCGAAAGAACCAGTAGGACGCCACGCCGAGCACCGGCGCCCGCCGATACAGCGCCTTCGACAGCGGCGTGTATTTCCGATTGACGGTCGGCAGAATCCACTGCGGAGTTCGCTGGAACACAACGACTTCGGCTGCGTTGCCCGCCAGCGCACCGACCAGCTGCGTGCCGGTGGATCCGGTGCCGATCACGCCGACCCGCGCGCCGGTCAGCTCGATATCGTGCCGCCAGCGCGCCGAATGCATGACGTCGCCGCCGAATTCGTCCAGGCCGGCGATATCGGGCCAACTCGGGTGATGCAGAAAGCCCGTCGCGCACAGCACGAAGTCGAAATCCTCGGCCGTCTCGTCCGAGGCGCTGACCTGCCAGCGCGCGCCGTCGAACGTCGCGCCGGTCACCTCCACACCGAAACGCGTCCATTGGTGCAGCCCCTGCGCGCGGGCCACCCCGAGGAGATACCGCTGGATGTCCGGGCCCGACGAATACATGTGCCGCCATTGCGCATTCGGGGCGAAGGTTAACTGGTAATACCGCGACGGCACATCGCAGACCAGCCCGGGATATGTGTTGTCCCGCCAGGTGCCGCCGAAATCATCAGCCTTCTCATAAATGACGAAGTCGGTGAATCCGGCCCGCTGCAGCGCAACTCCCATGCAGATGCCGGAGATTCCGGCGCCGATGATGGCGATCCGTGGAGTTCTCATCCGATGGCCATCGCTCACTGGGCCTGCGCTGTTGCGGAGACCTCGGCGGCGAAGGCGGCCGGGTCCACGGCCCGGCGCGTGTTCGAGATGCCGGACGCGACGGAGACGCCCAGCGGGCCGCTCCGGTCGTACAGGGTGGCCGCGGCGATCGCGATGCCACCCGCGGTGATCCGTTCCTGGGCCTGCAAGCCCACCTCGGAGCTCTCGGGCAGGCGCGAAAGCGTAAGTGTCACATCACAATTGATGTACCCGATGCCCGCGCTTCCCCAATTGCAGAGCATGCTGGTGGTATCGGCGGCATAGGCGGCCATCTGGAGTGGCGAGTTGGACTCACCCTCGACCATCGGGGCTACGTCGTGCCATACGGACTTGCGATCGCCGTTCAGACCCGCCGCGAAATCACCGGTCCAGTCCTGCTCGCCGAATTTGAACTGGATCGGATTCCATTCGGCGCTCGGCGGCGGCGCCGCGAACTGCCGGTCCGGCTGCCAGACCTGTCCCGGCGATTGCTCCCCTGCGGCCAGGTACATCAGGGTCGCACGCACCCGGACCTCACCGGCCTGCTCGAGCGCGACATCGACGACACGCACCCGCCTGCCGTCGCGAACCACCTCGCTGCGAAACCGGATCGGTTCGTAGACCACCGGTCGGAACAGATCGACCGTGAACCGCGCCGGCACGAACAGCGTTCCGGGATTGTGTGTTTCGGCTTCCCGCGCCAGGAGCCCGCAGACCGCCGTCCCGGCCACCTGCGACGGCGCCCATGGGCTGACCGCCCATTCGGTCGCGACATACTGTCCGCCGACACTTTCGAAGAAGGCAGCCACTACGCCATACCCCTATCGATCTCGAATTGCACTGAGTTGGACATGTTTCAGCCGGTCGCTACCGCGGAACTCTCGGCGCCGTACCGAGAAATGCGGGGGCGCAAGGGATCCGATTCCATCCGGGTCGCTGGATGTCGCCGCCCGGCGGCAGCGCCGGGGTGCCCTCCGGCGCGGGGCCGACGATGACATGCGCATTGGTGCCGATGGCGCCGAACGAACTCACCCCGGCGAGCGGGCCCGCCTCTTCGAGCGACCACGGGACTTCGTGCCCGGAGAACCGAATATCGCTGCCCTCCAGATCGATTCGCGGGTTCAGCGTCTGGAAGTGCGCCAGCGGCGGCACCGTCCGTTCGCGAACACACAGCAGCGCCTTGATCAGCCCGGCCACTCCGGCGGCGGCCTCGAGATGGCCGAGGTTGGCCTTCACCGCGCCCACATGCAATGGCTTGCCGCCGTTTCGGGTACCCAGCGCGGCGACAATGGCGCTCGCCTCGATGGGGTCGCCGAGGGAAGTGCCGGTGCCGTGCGCTTCCAGCAGTCCGATCTCCTCGGGCTTGCATCCGGCGTCGGCCAGCGCCGCCTCGATCACCCGGCGCTGAGCCTCGGCGTTCGGCGCGGTGAAACCCGAGGAGCGCGCGTCCTGGTTGACCGCGGTGCCGTGAATGACACCCAGCACCCGATCGTTGTCGCGGACGGCGTCGGCCAGCCGCTTCAGCACGAGCAAGGCGCCGCCCTCGCCCCGGACATAGCCGTTGGCCCGCGCGTCGAAGGCCTTGCACAAGCCGTCGGGGGCCATGGCGCCGGTCTGCTGGATGACCGCGGTGGAGCGCGGCGACAGCATCAGGCTCACACCGCCCGCGAGCGCGAGGTCGGATTCACCGCGCCGCAGCGCGGCCACCGCGTGGTGGACGGCCACCAGCGAGGAGGAGCACGCGGTGTCGAATCCGGCCGCGCCGCCGCTGAATCCGAAGTGATAGGCGATGCGGCCCGCGGCGAAACCACCGCCGATGGCCAGCGCCCAGTGCGGATCGACCTGTTCGGGTTCCCAGGCCGCGTAGTCCTGACGTCCGGCAATGCCCACGTAGGTGCCGACCGATTCCGGAAGCTCCCCGTTCGGGTCCATCCCGGCGTGCGCCAGCGCCTCCCAGGCCACCTCCAGCATCAGTCGATGCTGGGGGTCCATGGCCTGGGCCGCCTTGGGGGCGAAGCCGAAGAAACCGGGGTCGAAGGAGAGCGGGTCGGTGACGAAACTGCCCCGCGTCGGCAGGTAGTCCCATTCGTCCTCGAAGGGCCAGCGCCGGTGCCTGGGCATATCGGTGATCAGGCTGCGCCCTGCGCGCAGTGCCGCCCAGTAGGCATCCAGATCCTCGATGCCATCGGCGAAGCGCAGGCCCGCCCCGATGACCGCGATGGGCCCGCCGACCGGGGTCGACGGCGACTGCTCGCGTAGCTCCTTGATCGTCGCGGTGGCGCGGCGCAGCGCCGCGCGCAGGGCCGCCGTCGAATCCGGATCGTCCATGGAAGTGTCTCCTGATGTCATGTCAGCCGACGGTCACAGGGACCGTGGGCAGTGTGTCGGTGAGTCGTTCGCCGATCGCGCCCGCCAGCGTCTCGGCGGTGCCGTAGGTCCACAGCAGGGTGGGCGAAAGCCGCAGTCCGAACGCGGATTCCAGGCGGTTGCGCAATTCCAGACTCATGAGGGAATCGAGCCCGAGCGCTTTGAACGGCGTGCGGGAATCGAGCTCGGCCGCGTGCATGCGCAGTACGCGCGCGGCCACTTCGGTGATCTTGTCCCGGACCAGGACGTGCCGACCGGCGGCGGTGGAATCCGCCAGCGCCGCGTGGAATTCGACCGCCCCCGCCACCGCCGACACGAGCGCGCTCCGCTGCCGCAGCAGCTGCCAGCTCGGTTGGGCGGCGGCGTCGGGATACGCATCGAACCACAGTCGTGGGTCGAAGGCCATATACCCGGCCACGGCTCGGTCCTGGGCGAGGAAGCCGGCCATGGCGTGCCACGCCTCGCCGGTGGTGTAGCTGGTGATTCCGCGTTCGATGAGCCGAGCACGCCGATCATCCTGTGCCGCGGCCAGACCCACGTCAGCGAAGTATCCCCATTGGATGCTCAACCCGGGCCGCCCCGCGTGCCGACGCGCCAACGCGAGCGCGTCGAGATAGGCGTTGGCCGCTACGTACGCGGCCTGTCCGGAGCTGCCGATCAATGCGGCGGCCGAGGAGAACAGGACGAACAGGTCCAGGGGATCGTCGGCGGTGAGCGTGTCCAGGTGCCGGGCGCCATCGATCTTGGGCCGAAGCACGCGCTCCAACCGGTCCGCCTCGAGCCCCAGGATGGTGGCGTCGTCGAGGATGCCAGCGGCGTGGAAAACCCCGCGCAGCGGCGGAAGTTGCGCGCGGATCGCGTCCAGTGCCGAGGCGAGCTCGGCCGCGTCCGCCACATCGGCCCGATAGCTGTGCAGCCCGGCCGCTTCCACCGCGTCCGGTGCGTTCATGCCGATCAACGCCACCGCGCCCGCACCATTGGCGAGCAGGTGGTCGGCCAGACTGCGGCCCAGCGCGCCGTGACCGCCGGTGATGACATAGGTGCCGTGTGCGCGGAAACGCCCCTCCGGCAGGGGATCCGGAGCGATGTCGGTGACCCGGCTCGGTCCAGTGAGCACGAGCGCGCCCCGGCTCTCCTGCTCGATCCCGGCGAAAGCCGCCAGCAGGGCCGCTGCCCCAGTGAATTCACCGACGGTGATGGCTCCCGGGGCTGCGGCCCGCACACCGACCCGCTGCCACGCCTCCCGCAGTGCGGCGGCGAACCTTTCGGGACGACGAACCATCAATCCGGGGACATCGACTGCCGCGAGGGTGATCCCGTTCGCGAACTGCCGCAACCCGATCCGACGATCGATCCGGATATCCGATGCGCCGACCGCGAGAAAGCGCCCGTCCTCGGCCAGCACCCGCAGGCCGAGCTCGTCGGTCGACCCGGTCAGCGGATCGAGCACCACGTCGACCCCACGGCCGCCGGTCACCGCCCGCACCGCGTCCGCCCACTCCGGCGTCCGGGAATCGAAGACATCCTCGAGGCCGTGGTCGCGACGCAGCTCGTCCCGCTCCGCCGCGGTGGCGGTGGTGGCGATGATCCGCGCCCCGAGTTCGCGGGCGACGCGGAGTGCGGCTCGTCCCGATACCGTTGCGGCGGAGTGGATCAGCACCGTCTCTCCCGGCTCCAATCGAGCGAGGGCGGTGAACGCGTACCAGGCGGTGGTGATCGCCATGGGCAAGGCCGCGGCGAGCTCGGCCGACATGGCGTCCGGAATCGGTTGCGTGTGATCGGCCCGCACGGTCAGATGCGTTGCCAGGGAACCGAACCCACAGGCCACCACCCGGTCGCCGACGGCGCGATCGGTGACCCCGGGACCGACCGCGCGGATGACACCCGCGCACGCGAGGCCCAGTGGATTCCGGTCCGCCGCGTCGCCGGGAGACGTCCCCACCGCCCGTAGCGCGTCGAGGTAATCCACCGCCGCCGCTTCGATGTCGATCACCACCTCGCCCGACTCGGGTGAACGCACCTCGAACGGCCGCAGGTGCGGCTGGGCTCCGATCCGTCCGGCAGCGCCGACGAGCTGGAACGTACGCGTCGTGCCATGCCAAGGACGCACAGCCGCAGTGTTTTCCGGCTGCTCTCCCTGTTCCAGACGGCCCACGTACCGCCCGGCTCCGGTGCGCAGCACGATCTGGTCCTCGCCGGTTCGCGCCAGGAGTTCGGCGGCGCACTCATCGAACCGCCGGTGCGGTGCGCCGAGATCGGGTGCGGCGAGATCGATGATCTCGGTGGACAATTCGGGGTGCTCGCGGCGCAGGACCCGAGCGAATCCCCAGTACAACGCGCCACCTGGGTCGGGGCACTCGGCGGGGTCGATCGCCTGGGCCGCCGTGGTCACCACCACCAGCCGTGGTGTCGCAGCGCATGATCGGACGCATGCGGTGACAAGGTCCCGGAGTTCGAGCAGCCCTCGGCGCTGGAGGTCCAAGCCCGCGTCGGCCGGGGGCGCGAGGTGCACTATCGTGTCGGCCTGCTCGGCACCGACGGTGGCCCCACCGCGGCGCAGCGCCGCGGTCAGCTCGGCGACGGCGTCTCCGAACCCGGTGACGGCGAAAGTTCCTGCAGGCCAGCCCGTTTCCACGCGGGTGGCCGCCTGCCAGAGGAAGGACAGTTCACGGTCGTGCGTCCCGGTCTCGGCGCGCACGTCCTCGATCGCGAGCAGTTCGAGGCCCAGGATGCGGGCCAGCGGCGCACGCTCGTCGTCGAAGACGTGAATATCGGCCGTGGCATCGGAGCGTCGGACGGCATAGGCCCAGGCGGTGTCGAGGTGTCCGGCCGGTCGGCCGTCCAGCAGCAGTTCATCGATGCCGCCGGGCAGAATGGTGTGCTCACCCTCGAACAGCGCCAGCGCCGTCTGCATGGCGCAGTCCACGAGCGTGGCGTGCAACTCGCCCGGATGCGACGTGGCGCGAGCGCTCTCGCCGAGCACGATCCTGCTCAGCGCGAACTCACCCGCTTCGTCGCGCCCGCGCCGGAGCTCGCACAGCCCTTGGAAATTCGGCCCCAGGTCCACCCCGCGCCGGGCGCAGGTGGCGTAGAACTCGGCCACCGGCAGCTCGTCGCCGGGCAAGGGTTCGCCGGGTAGGGACGGGAACGGTCGCGGCGGGGAGCCACTGTCGGGGGTCCGCAGCGCACGTCCGCGCGCATGCACCGTCCACGTCTCGGCGTCCGTGTCCAGCGCCGCGATCTCGAAGCTCGCCCCGGCCGCGAAGTCCTGCCGCAGCGTGATTTCGACCCGGGACGGCATCGCGCCCAGGGTGAGCATTTCCACGAACCGCAACCCTGACAACGACACCGTGTCCGCACCGAATCGGGTGCGCGCCACCGCGAGCGCCAGCACCGCCCAGAACGCGCCGGGAACCACCACCGCGTCGCCGACCACATGATCGGCCAGCCAGGGGATCCCCGCCGGGTCGACCGGCAGCGTCGCGTGCCAGGTCCCGGCTTCGATAGTGCTGGGGTACAAGGGGATTCGATGCGTTCCTACCGCCGGTTCGAGCCGCGCCGGACCGGCGTCGGGGAGCCAATGCGATTGCGGGAGCAGCGGATACCGCGGCAGCGCCTGCGTCGTCGAGCCGACCGCCGCGAAGGGTCGCAGCCCGGCGACGAAGGCGCGCGCCAGACTGCGCGGCCACTCGATGCCGGGATCACAGTCCCGATAGAAGGACGGCAGCACCCGCGGCGCGTCGGCGCGCTCGGCGGCCAGCTGTTCCACCGCTGGCAACAGCACCGGATGCGGGCCGATCTCGACCACATGGGTGACGCCGGTATTGAACAGCGCGTTCATCGCGTCGGCGAAAAGTACTGGGTTGCAAAGATTTTCCACCCAATAGTCGCCGATGAGGTCTTCCGGTCCGACGGTGCCCACCCGGACCGTCGAGAACATCTCCCGCTCGCCCGGCAGGGGCGCGACACCGGCCAGCTCGGCCTGCAAGGGAATCCGTACGGCCGCCATCCCGGGGCTGTGGGAGGCGTAGTCCACATTGACCATTCGGCAGAAGACGCCGTCGGCCCCGAGTATCTCGCTCAGCGCCTCGATGGCGTCGGCGTCACCGGAGAGCACGCACGAGGTCGGGCCGTTGTGCACGGCCAGCGCCACCAGATCCTCGAATCCCGCGATGGCGGCGGGAATCTCGGTGACCGGCAGCTCGACGGCCAGCATGCGTCCGGTCCCCGCGACCGACCGCAGCAGGGCACTGCGCCGAGCCACGATGAGCGCGGCGTCGTCCACGCTGAGCAGACCGGCCACCGTGGCCGCGGCGATTTCGCCCTGGCTGTGTCCGACGACGACGTCGGGCACGATGCCCGCCCGCCGCCAGCAGGCCGCGATGCCCAGGGACAACGCCCACAACACCGGCTGTACCTGATCCACCCGCTCGAGCCAGCCCGGGCCCGCGGCGCCCGACAGCACCGCGACCGGATCCCAGTCGACGTGGGGTCGCAGCGCGCCGGCACACGTGTCCACGGCCGCGGTGAACTCCGCGTCCCGGCCGTAGAGCGCGGCGCTCAGGCCGTGCCATTGCCCGCCCTGGCCGGGGAAAACGAAAGCGGTACGGCCGATTTCGCGGGCTCGTCCGGACAGCGTGGACGGCGATTCGGCGGCGGGGTCGTCGGCGTGCGCGCGCAGTGCCGCCGCCAGTTCGTCCGGGGCGGTGCTCAGCACCGCCGCCCGCAGCGGTTGCGCGGGCGCGCGCAGGCTCAGCGCGGCGACGATCGGGGCCACGCGGTCGGGTTCGGCGTCGAGCAGATCCGCGAGATCGCGGCACCGCTGCCGCAGTGCGGTCGCGGTATGCGCCGACACCGGAAGGAACCCCGCGACCTCGGTGCTCGGTGCCGTCTCCGGTGCGACGCGGGGCGCGCGACGCAACACCACGTGCGCGTTGGTGCCGCCCCAGCCGAACGAGTTCACGCCGATGCGGACGTCATCACCGTCCGGGAGCACGCTGTGCTCCCGCACGACTCGCACATTCAGCTCGTCGAAGTCGATATCGGGACTGAGCTCTCCGGAGTGCAGGCTCGGCGGCACCACGCCATGCTCGAGGCACAGCACGGCCTTCACCAGTCCGGCGATACCCGCCGCGGCTTCCAGGTGACCGATATTGGTCTTCACCGAACCGATCAGCAGCGGTCCACTCGCGGCGGCGCGCCCGGCTCCGAGGATCTCACCGAGCGCCCGCGCCTCGATGGGATCGCCTCGGCGCGTTCCGGTTCCGTGGGCCTCGACATAGGCGAGCGTGTCGATGTCCAGCGCTCGCGTCGGGTAGGCCCGCCGCAGCAGATCCCGCTGGCCCTCGGAGGAGGGTGTCACCAGGCTCTCGCCGCCGCCGTCATTGTTCACGACGGTTTCCGCGATGACCGCCCGCACCCGGTCGCCGTCGCGCAGGGCCGCCCGCAACGGCTTGAGATAGATCGCGATCACGCCCTCGCCACGGACGAATCCGTTCGCGCCGACCCCGAAGGCCGCGCAGCGCCCGTCCTCCGACAGCCCGCCGAAATACGTGAGCCCGACCGAAACATCCGGTGCCAGAATCAGATTCACGCCACCGACCAGGGCCGCGTCGATGTCCCCGGACCGGATGGCCCGGACCGCCAGGTCCAATCCGACCAGGGCCGAGGAACAACCCGTCTCGACGGTCATGCTCGGTCCGGTCAACCCGAGGGTGTAGGAGACCCGCGAGGCGATGACATCGAGCGCATTGCCGACCGAACTGTGCTGGCTGGCGCCGAGGCCGCGCTGCTTGCGCAGAATCTCGTAGTCGTGCCACGAGGCGCCGATATAGACGCCGGTGCGGGAGCCACGGAGGTCATCCGGGCGCGCACGGCCGTCCTCCACCGCGCGCCAGGCCATTTCGAGCATCAGGCGCTGCTGCGGATCGATATCGGCGGCCTCGCGCGGCGACACGGCGAAGAACGCCGCGTCGAATTCCGCGACGCCGTCGATGAACCCGCCGACGGCCTGAATCCTGCGCTCTCGGTCCAGCGGGGCGTCGGTGTCCCAGCGTTGTTCGGGCACCGGGCGAATGGCGTCGCCGCCGGTGTTCAGCAGCTCCCACAGCGCCTCGATATCCGCCGCACCCGGAAATCGGCCCGCCATGCCGACGATCGCGACGGGCTCCATCCCCGCGATGGTCATCCGACGCTCCCGACCGACTCCGCCGTAACGACCGCGGTGTCGCGCAGTCGGTCCGTCGCCTCGGTGAGGCGGGCAATGAGGTCGGTGGGCAAGGGCTCTCCGTCATAGATGGCCGATAGGCGATCGAGGAGCTGTTCGACCTCGACGACGATCGGGGCGGCCAGGTCGGTGGGCCTCGGGATGATCTGTTCGAGCACGTGGCCGGCCAGCAGCCGGACCGTCGGATGCTTGTAGATCACGGCATTGCCCACCCGCACGCCGGTCATCGCCCGCAACCGCGCACCGAGTTCGATCGAACCCAGAGAGTCGAGACCCATCTCGGCGAACTGCCGATCCGATTGCACCACATCGGGTGTGGCGTGCCCGAGCACCATCGAGACCGGCGCTTTGAGCAGTTCGGTCATGGCGGAGAGCCGCTCCGCCGGACCGAGCGCCGCCATCCGAGCCGTCAGCGCGGCCGGGTCGTCGGCTTTCGCCGCGGCTCGGCCCCCGGCGTGCGGCAGCGCCCGGAACAATGGCGCGGGTTCGCCGGTCGACCCGTCGGCCACCATCGAGATGTCCAATCCGACCGGAAGCGCGTAGGGCACCCCGGTGCGCAGTGCGGCATCGAAGAATTCGACGGCCTCCGCGGATGTGATCGGGGTCAGCCCCAAGCGGCCGAACCGGGCGCGGTCCGCGTCGTCGAGTTCGTCGAGACTGGACGTGTCTCCCCACCAGCCCCAGGCCAGTGCGGTCGCGGGCAGTCCGCGCCGCTGCCGGTACCCGGCCAGACCGTCGAGGAAGACATTGGCGGCGCTGTAGTTGGCTTGACCGGGCCAGCCGAATACCCCTGCCGCGGAGGAGAACAGCACGAACATCGACAGGTCCAGGTGCGCGGTGAGTTCGTGCAGGTGCCACGCGCCGACGGCCTTCGCGGCCAGCGCGGTATCGAGCTGGTCGGCGGTGAGCGCGGTGAAGGTCGCGTCGGCGAGCGCCGCAGCGAGATGGACGACCGCGCCGACCGGATGCGCGTCCGGTACCCGGGCCAGCACGGCGGCCAGCGCGTCGCGATCGCTCACATCGCAGGCGGCAACGGTCGTCTGCGCGCCCATCGCGGCCAATTCCGCTGTCAGTTCCGCGATTCCGGCCGCTCCCGCACCGCTGCGGCTGGTGATCAGCAGATGCTTCGCGCCGTAGCCGCGGACCAGGTGCCTGGCGATGATCGCACCGATCGCACCGGTGCCACCGGTGATCAGCACGGTGCGGTTCGGATCGAAGGCGGGCGGCGCGGCGACCGCCTCGGGCGGGGGCGCGACATCGGCCCCTGAGCGGAGGCGGCGGCCGAGGAATTCGCCACGGCGCATCGCCAATTCGGGCTCCTCGAGGCGCAGGGCGGTCGCGATCTCGTCGAGGCTGATGTCGTCCGCGTCGAGATCGATTTGCACGATGCGGTCCGGATGTTCGGACTGCGCGGTGCGCACCAGCGCCCACGTGCTGGCGTCCACCAGCGCGGAGACACCCGCGTCGGCCTCGGCCGAATGCACACCGCGGGTGAGGATGACGAGTTTGCTCTCGGCGAATCGTGGCTCGGCCAGCCATGTTTGGATCGTCTTCAGCATCCCGGCGAGTTCGGCGCGCAGCGCCTGCGGCGGCTGCGCATCGGATCCCGTGTCCCCGGAGACCAGCCGCGACCACACCACCACGGGCGGCACGGCGTCTTCGTGATGCACCGCGGCATAGAGGGATTCGAGGTCACGGTGCGTGCCGACCGCCCCTCGCACACCGAGCGGCCCAGCGCCGACAATCGCCCATTCACCCCGGCTGTCGGAGTAGCGTCCGCGCCACGCCTGGAGGGGCAGCCATTCGACGCCGAAGAACGCGGGGCGCGAGCCGTCGACCGCAGCCTCGTTCCCCATGTCTGGGCCAGCGTCGGATACGACCGTATGTCGATACCGGCGACGTTGGAAAGCATAGGTGGGCAGTTCGATCGGCCGCTCGGAGCCGACCGGGTAGATCGTCGGCCACGCCGGGCACACACCGCCGACATGCCCCTCGCCGATGGCGGTCAACACCCGGCGGATACCGGCGTCGTCGCGCCGGAGCGAGCCGAGAATCAGGCAGGAATCCGCCGCGTCGCCCAGCGATTCGTGCATGGCGGCGGCCAGGACCGGGTGCACGCTCAACTCGAGGAGCGCGTCGCAGCCCGCCGCGTGGACGCTGCGGCAGCCATCGTCGAAATTCACCGGCTCGCGCATGTTCCGGAACCAATAGTCCGGACCCAGTTCCTCGCCCGCCAGCACGCCGCCGACAACCGTGGAGACGAAGGTGACGTCGGTGGCGCGCGCCGTGACCGGGGCGACCGCGGCGGAAAAGCGTTCGCGCAGCACATCCACGTATTCGGTGTGCCCGGCGGCCTCGGCCGCGAGCCGACGCGTCCGCACGCCTTCCCGCTCGCACGCGGCGAGCATTCGGTCCACCGCCGCCACCCCGCCCGCGACGGTAGTGGCCGACGGCGAGTTGACGGCCGCGATGTGCAGATCCGCGATGCCGGACATCAGTTCACGCACCCGTGCGGCGGAGGCGTTGACCGCCGCCATCCCGCCGGTCCCCTTCAGCTCGACCAGGAGCTTGCTGCGCGAGACCACGATCCTGGCGGCGTCGGACAGGGTCAGCGCACCCGCGACATACGCGGCCGCTATCTCGCCCTGTGAGTGCCCGATCACCGTGGCGGGCACGATTCCGAACGACTTCCACAGTGCCGCAAGGGAAACCATTGCCGCGAACAGGGCGGGCTGCACGACGTCGGGACGTTCGACCGGGGGTGCGCCCGGCGCTTCGTTCAGCACGTCGATCAACGACCAGTCGACGAATTCGGACAGAGCCGCATCGCATTCGGCGATGGACGCCGCGAAAACCGGGGATTCGGACAGCAATTGCGCGGCCATACCCGTGAATTGCGGGCCGTGGCCGGGGAAGACGAACGCCACCCGGCGGGGCACGGCGCGGCCCCGAGGCGGCCCCGCCGGATTGCCCGCGGCCACGGCCGCCAGCCCGGCCAGCAATTCGACCCGATTGCGCCCCAGCACCACCGCACGGTGGTCGAAGGTCGACCGGGCCGTGGTCAGCGCGTGGCCTACCTCGCGCGCGGTGATCTCGGGGTGCGCCCGGACGTGGTCGGCGAGGTGCGCGGCCTGCGCGACCAGCGCCTCGGGCGACTTGCCGGACAGCGGCCAGATGACCAACGGCACCCGGTGACCGCGGTCCGACAGCATGGCTGGCGCGGACTCTGGTGCCCGCTCCAGCAGCACGTGGGCACCGGTGCCACCGGTGCCGAACACCGATACCGTGCCCCGGCGCGGCATCGGGTCCTCGCCCAGCGCGCGAATCAGGTCGAGCACGGCCGAGATGCCCGTCATTGGGGAATCACCCCGCAACTCTTCCTGGACATCGAGGTCGGCGGCCGTGATGCCGGCCGCGTGCAACAGGGCGTCGGTGGAATCGCCCTGATCGATCACGGAGACCCGGACCAGGGCGAGCACCCGGTGGCCGCGCTCGTGGGCGTCGGACAATCGCTCCAGCACGAAGACCGCCGCGCCCTCGGCCAGGCCGCCGACGCCGCCCGCGAGCGCGAGCGAACAGTCGCCGGCGGTCAACGAACGCGTCGCGAGCGCAAGGGCGGCCAGCGTGGCGGACGCGCCGGTGTCGATGCTCAGCACCGGACCGCGCAGGCCCAGCACGGTGGCGGCGCGGCCGAAATCGCCGCCAGCGGCGCCGATATGGACGCTCGTGTCGCTCCCGTGCAACGTCGTCGGGTCGATACCCGCGTATTCCATTGCCTGCCAGCAGGTTTCGAGCAGCATCAGGAGCCGGCCATCGGTGGCCTCGGCCGCCGCCTGATCGAATCCGAAGAACTCCGCGTCGAACGCGCCCGGTTCCGCACTGGCGGCCAGGCCGACGATCGCGATGACGTCACCGGTAGGGACATATTCCGACATGTGTCACCCCAGCGCTTGCGTCGACGTGGCCGCATCCAGCTCATCGGGCGTGAGAATCAACATCATGGTCAGCGGCTCCACCACCAGACGCTGCGGTAGACCCGGCCCGAGTCCGATCACCGTGGTGGTTCCGATCCGCTCGACCTGCGTCATCAGCGGCTTGACGCCGACGGAACGAATGTGGTTGTCCCGGAAGAACTGTCGCACTTCCTCGGCCGTGGACACGGTATCCGGGGTGTGCGAAGAGAACAGCGTGATCTTCGGATCCCGGAAGGTCATCCCGGCGACATAGGGTTCCATGAAGTCCGTCGCGTACTGCGCGAGGGGACTGTGGAACGCGCCGGGATACTCCTCCAGCATCTGCATGCGACGCGGATGCTCGGCGACCAACTCCTCCAGCGCGTCGGCATATCCCGACAGCACGATGACGTGCACATCGCCGCCGTGGGCGGCGTCGTAGTCGGCCGCGAGATAGATTCCGGGGCGACGCTCGCCGTAGTAGTCGTGCGGGTCGTCACCGAATCGCAAGGCGGCCACCGCCATTCCCTGCGGTCGCGAGTCGGGCGACTGAGGTGGAATGAGCCGGTGGTGGTGCAGCATCTGGAACAGTTCACTGCGCTCGACCGCACCGGCCAGACTGGCGGCGATCACGCCGCCGAGGCTGATACCGCCGACGGCGTCGGGATGAATGCCGCGGTCGGCGAGCACGTCGTACATACCCACGACCAGCGTCGCCTGCCGCAATCCGTCGAAAGCGTGCAACGCTTCCTTGCCTTGACCGCTGCCGCCGCCGACGAGCAGATCCTGGACGGAAAGTTCCGTCCATTCGGCGACCTCGTCGAATGCGCGGCGAATTGTCGCATAGCGGTAATAGAATTCTTGGACGGACGAATCTGTCAGTGGGATATGACCACCGAGCAAATAGGATGTAGTCACACTCGGACCCTTCCGGTCGACAAAGGGTCGCGAAGTCCCCCCCGATGTCAACCGCTCAGAAAATTCGGTTGCGTAACAGTTCCGCCACGCTTAGCGCGTATAGACGGAAGAAGAAGCCCCCAAATGCATTGCGCATCTGTGAAGTAGCACTGCCCGCTGCGCGGGGCGCAGCACCAAATCTAGAACTGGTTACAGAAACTGTCAAGGCGTAATGGATCTCGTAGCCCTCGTCTGCTGCCATATCGAGCAGGGCATCGGATCCTTCCGTGTGCCCGGAGACAGCCCGCCAGCGACCGAGCAGTCCCTGGATGGGTAGTGTGGTAGGTCGCCACCGGATTCCCTTGCCACGGCGCCCCATACAGGCTGGACGGCTGGCAGGCCATTCTGCTGATAGCCGAGTACGTGGATGCCGAATGGCCGCCACGTCAGATCGTGACCCTCCTCAGTGATCCGCAGCGTGACGAGGCCCATCGGATATCCCGCAGAGGGATGCGCACCACGGATCGAAGTCCGAAGGTCGGATTCTTCCCAGAAGACGATCAGGTCGGTTCCACGCAGCGCCGCGGCGAGTACACCGAGATTCGCGATCGCCGATGCCGCGTCGTCACCCTGCTCATAGAACCGCGATACGACATACCCCAGCACGGGCTGGGTACGTGTCCTGTCGAGGACGTACACCTGTGGACGCGGCGCGAACCCGCTCGACAGCATCGCCTCCGTCGCAGATTCGACCATTGTCTCTTCGAGCACTGTCATCGTTTCCGAAAGGCTGCGCCGACGCGTTCCACCCCCATATTCGACCTTGCGGCAATCTCGGTTAGCTTACCCGACTCGGTTAGGTGAACGCACTCAGAAGCATTACACCAGCACGCATTTCACCAGCAGTGCGGTTCGCGTGCTGTACTCGCGGTGTGAGGTCAGGGTTCAAATCCCCTTCGCTCTACCGACAGTGCGAGAAGGCGACGGTCGCGATCGAGCAGGCGAAACCACGAACCCGCATCAGGATGCCCGCCGCAATGGACGGCGCGACTGCCGCGCCGCCCCCTACACGATGAACCATCAGTATTGATACTGAGTCGGGATCTCGCCCCCACTCCAGGATCGTGGTGTTGAGCGGCGCGGATGCTGACACCATGTTCGGCGTTTGGGGGTGGCTTCTATAGAACGCCGAGTAGACGCCGATCCACCCGCACCGCCATCCGCCGACCCAAACGCGGTGATGCGATCGTCGTGGCCGCTCATCGGGCATCACCGGCTGCCGGGTGCCTACCGCCCGGATCACGATGTCCGGCCTGTGCACCAGCACCGCCCGGTTCGTATGCTGGTTCGCCAGGTCCACAGAACGACAGAGCCGCAGGTCATCGACCTGCGGCTCTGTCGTTTTCTTGCGATGCACCAATCCGTAAGGCCGGGCTCCTGCGGCGACGTCGTTCACTCGCGTGGGCAGAGCAGGACCAAGGGGATCTGCCGGGTGGTTCGCTGCTGGTAGGTCTGGTATCCCGGGTACGCCGCGACGACCTGTGGCCACCGCCGGTCGCGTTCCGGCGGGGTGAGCACGCGGGCGGTCATCGGTTGCTTCGCGCCGTGCTGGAACGACACCTCGACCGCGGGATCGGCACACAGGTTGTGGAACCAGTCCGGGGAGATGTCGTCTCCGCCCCGCGAAGCGACGATCAGATAACTGTCGTCCTCCACGACGGGGACGGTGAGAATCACGGTGCGCGGCAACCTTGTTCGCCGTCCGGTGGTGGTGAGAGCCAGGGTGGGCATCTTCTTGAATCGGGTGCCGACGCGGCCGCCGCTGAGGTCGAGCAGTTTGCGATGCGCGGTGGTCACGGTCTTCAGGTACAGATCGGTGGCCGCGCGAAAGCGGCGGGGATGCGGCACGGGTACTCCTCGGTCGGTCGGGATCGTCGGAAGTGATGGTCCGGGTCCGACTTGTGAGCGACCAGTGAACCGTCAGCGCTCGAGTCGTTCGGCCGCAGCTGCTATCCAGGTCGGGTTGCCGCAGCGTTGGGCGACGCGGAGCGCTGCCCGGTAGTGCTCGGTGGCGAGCCCGGCATCCCCGTGCCGGGCCGCCAGGTCACCGAGGACGGTGTCGACCGGACCGACCGAGTAGGAACCGGTGTCCGCGCCACCGAGCCGGTCGCGGAAGGGAAGCAGATCGCGGTAGAGCGTGGCAGCCTCGTCGGCCGTGCCCAGCGTGGCGACCACCATGCCGCGCAGTGAGAGGAACAGCGATCGGAACAGGTTGTCGCGGATCGGCCGGGCCCGCCGCCGGACCTGGGCCGCTTCCGTCCGGTCGCCGGCCGCGAGCAGGGCCAGCACCAGAAAATCCACCATGGCGTCGACGGTCGCGGGGACGGCGCTGTCGGCGAATTCTCTGGCCAACTCGACCAGTTCACCGGCGCGGCCCTGGTGCAGCCGCACCACGAACAGCGCCATGCCCAGGATTCCGCCCGCGTTGAGAATGCCCGCGCGGGTGAGCAGTTCGTTGGCTCGCAGATAGTGCTGCTCGGCCGTGTCGGGGTCATCGGTCGCGAGGGCCACCAGCCCGCGTGCCATCGCGTTCGCCACCTGCGCCTGCCGCCACTGATAACGGTCGGCCAGCACGGTGGCCGCCTCGAGATGCTCGCGAGCGGTGGCGATGTCAGCGGTGGATGCGGCGGCCTGGAGCGCCACCGTATGCCCGAGGAGCAGGTAATCGCCGCGGTCGGTGCGCCGCCCGACCTCGATCAGCTCGGCCCCGAGCGGGCCACGGTCCGGCGAGTCGTAGAGCGAGGCCGTGGCTTGCAGTGCTGGAGCGAGCAGGGCGTCGTCACCGAGTTCGCGGGCCAGGGCCCGCGCCTGAGCGGCGGCCACCGCCGCGGGTTCGCCTGCCTCGCCGCCGATCTCGTCGACCAGGGTTACCAGCAGCCGGCACCGGTCGGCGGGAGAGAGGCCGGGGGAACGCAGCGCGTCCTCTATCCAACCGACGACCCGGTGCTCGACCACGCCCCACTGCCGATTCATCCACGGGGTGGGTGTCTCCCAGGCGGTGAACGCCCGTACCAGCAGATCGGTCCGCCCGACCTCCTCGGCCAGTGCCGCGGCCCGATGCCGAGCGCTGCGAGCGGCGAGCCCAGCTCCACCGGCGAGATGGCTGCGACCCGCCCGGCACAGCATCGTGACCCGTTCCTCGACGGTATCGGCGCCCGCGTGGCGCTCGAGCGCCGCGGCCGCGCGTTCGTACCCGGCCGCGGCGATGTCGTGGGCGTAGCGCCGCTCGGCCTGTTCGGCTGCCGCGACGGCGTAGTCGGCGGCCCGGCGTGCCGTCTGCGGGTTCACCGACTCGCCGTAGTGGTGGGCCAGGGCCGCAAGATCGCCCGGATCCATCTCCTCGATCGCGGCGGCGACCCGCCGATGCCATCGGTCGCGGCGGATCCGGGACAGATCGCCGAGCAGCGTATGACGCACCAGTACGTGTGTGAAACGCGCTCGGCCGCTGGCGGGTTCGTCCAAAAGCCCCGCCAGCACCCCGGCTTCCACCGCGTCCAGCACCTCGTCCTCGGATACCTCGGCCGCGTGCACCAGTACCGCGACATCGAACTCCCGGCCGATCACCGCGGCCAGTCGCAACAGCGCCACCCCGGTCTCGGGAAGCCGGGAAAACCTGCGGCGCAACACATCCCGCACGCCCGCCGGAACCTCCGACGCGGCTACCAGCTCGCCCTCGCTCTGCAGCAGACGTGCGACCTCGACGAGATAGAACGGATTTCCGCCGGTGCGCTCGTGCAGCGTCTCGACCACGGCGGCCGCCGGTGTGCTGTCGGTCAGGGCGGCGATCAGGCGACCGCTGTCTTCGACGCCGAGGCCGCGCAGGTGGACCCGGGCGCGGACGGAGGTGGCCAGGGCGGCGAGCGTGTCGGCCAACGCCGGCGGCACCTCGTCCGGACGGTAGCCGATCACGACGAGCCCGGGCACCTGGGTCGCCACCGCGGTGAGCAGCGCCGCTGTCTCGGTGTCGCCTCGGTGTACGTCATCGAGCAGGATCGCCAGCGGAGTGTCGGCGGCGACGGCGGTGAGGTAACCGCACACCGCCCGATGCAGCAGGAAGCGGCCGTGGGCGTGGCCGGAGTCCGGTGTGCCGGCGCCGTCGGTGAGCAGCGGCGCCAGGGCGGGCGCGAAGCCGCCGGGATCGTGCTCACGGGCCAGGGCGCGCAGGATCTCGACCCATGGCCAAGCCGACGGAGCGGCGTCGTCCTCCGGGCAGCGGCCGATCACCACGCGGTGCCCCGACGCGCGCAAGGCAGCGTCGAGGTGCTGCAGCAGAGTCGATTTCCCGCTGCCGGCTTCGCCCGCCACCGTCGCCGACCGCGGGCCGATGCCGGCGGCCGCTTCGCGCAGCGCGGCGAGTTCCGCTGTGCGGCCGAACAATTCGTGACCCGGTCCGGTCGGTGCGGCGCTTCCGGTCGCGATGGCCGCAGAAGGTGTCTCCTGGAGTGGAATCACGGGCTCGCACAGCGGGATTCGTTGCGCGAGAATGTCCGACTCCAGCCGCGTCAAAGCCGGACCGGGATCGATGCCGAGTTCGGTCGCGAGAACGCCGCGGGCCTGCCGCAGGGCGGTCAGCGCGTCGGCCTGGCGGCCCGCCCGATAGCGAGCCAGCGCTGTCAGCCGCCAGGCCTCCTCACGGAGCGGGTGTTCCCTGCTCAGCACCTCGGCCTCGGCCGCGGCGAGCGCCGGCTCGCCCAGCTCGAGCAGGGTGGCCGCGAGTCTCTCGCGTGCGCCCAGCCGCAATTCCTCCAGCCGCGCCGCTTCCGCGGTCGCCCACGGCTCGGCCGCGAAGGCGGCGTACGCGGGACCCTGCCAGCGGGCGAGCGCGCGTTCCAGCGTTTGTCGTCTCTCACGCGGATTATATTGCCGCCCAGCAGCTTCCAGTTCGGCGACGAAGCGCCACGCGTCCACGTCCTCGGCGGCGAAACGCACCGCGTAGCCCGGGGTCCGGCTGATCAGAACGGTGGCGGGTGTGCGCGGCGCCCGCTGCGGCTCCAGCAACCGCCGCAGGTTGGAGACGTAGGCCTGCAATGCGCCGAGCGCCCGCGGCGGCGGTTCGCCTCGCCACAGGTCATCGATCAGGCGATCGATCGGCACCACCTCACCCCGCGCGACCAGCAGACGCGCCAGCACGCCGCGTTGCCGTGGGCCGCCGAGATCGAGTTCGCCACGCCCGTCCGCCGCGGTCAGCGCGCCGAGTACCCGAATCCGAACCATGACGGGCCAAGTCTAGGACGGGCTCGAACGCAATGTCTTGCAGATGGGCTGAGCAATGCCCTGCAAGTGGGCTGAGCAATGTCTTGCAAGTGGGCTGAGCAATGTCTTGCAAGTGGGTTGCAAGCCGCGGGCCACACAGTCGCCTCGGTACCCGACAACAACAGGAGCGCAGCATGAGCACCACCGGCATCGCACCCGGCCGCCCCGACACCTACGACATGATCGTCGTGCACAACGCCTTCCGCAGGCACTTCAGCGCTCTACCCGGCCTCGTCGCGGCGGTGCCGTCCGGAGACGTCGAGCGCGCCCGCCGCCTGATGGCCTTCCTCGACGAACTCGGCACCGGCCTGCACCACCACCACACCGGCGAGGACGAGCTCATGTGGCCGATCCTGCTCGAGCGCGCCCCCGCCGATTCCGCCCTGGTGCTGCGTATGGAGGAACAGCACGAGCGGATCTCCGAACTCACCGAGCGCGCCCACCGCGAGGGGGCCGAGTTCGCCACCGCCGCAGACCTATCGGTTCGGGACCGGCTCACAGCCACGCTGCGGGCGCTCTCCGATGCCCTCGGCGAGCACATGACCGAGGAGGAGCGGCACGTCCTGCCCGTGGTCGAGAACGTCGTGACCGCGCTCGAGTGGCAGGCTCTCGGCGAGCGTGGCCGCGAGCACCTGCCCAAGGACCGCCAGTTGATCTTCCTCGGCTTCATCCTGCAGGGCGTCTCCGACCCCGATCGCCGGAAACTCCTCGCCGAGTTGCCGCTCCCCGCCCGGCTCGCCTGGCGTCTGCTCGGCCGCCGCACCTTCGCCAAGGAATACCGCGAGATCTACCGCGCTGATCCCGAGTGGTGACCGCCGACGGCAATCGAAGTCCGTCCTGCCCGGTAGCCTCCCCGCCGGGTGGGCCCGGCGATAACGCCAGGCCCCACGCGGTTTGTGGGTATTACGCTCCGACGGTGGCCGGTTCTCGATGCCGTCGGCCGGGAGCCCACCAGTTGAGGCGGCCCATGGTCTGCATGAGAGCCGGGACCAGGATGGTGCGGATGATCGTTGCGTCGACCAGCACGGCCAGGGTGAGTCCCAGGCCGAAGAGCTGGACGAACGACACGCCGGAGAACACCATGCCGACGAAGGCGATGGCCAGCAGGGCCGCCGCGGCCGTGAATATCCTTGCGGTGCGGGCGATTCCGACGGCGACGGCGCGACCGGTTGCGCCGGAGGCGAGATACTCCTCCCGAATACGTGACAGCAGGAACACCTCGTAGTCCATGGATACCCCGAATGCCAGGCAGAACATCAGGATCGGCATGGTCGGGACCAGATAGCCGGTCGAGGTGAATCCCAGTAGGCCCGAGAGGTGTCCGTCCTGGAAGATCCACACCATCGCGCCGAAGGTGGCCGCCAGCGACAGCACCGTCAGCACCAGTGCCTTGATCGGCAGCACCACACTGCGGGTGAACATCAGCAGCACCAGGAACATCGACACCGCGATAATGCTCAGCGCCAGGGGAACTCGCCGGGCCAGCGTGGACACCGAGTCGGCATTGCGGGCCGCCGGGCCGCCGAAGAGCACCCGGCCCGGGGCGGGGACCGCGCGCAGACGGTCGAGTTGAGTGGTCGCCGCCGTGGAATAGGGGTCGAGGCGGGTGCCGATCCGCAGATACGTGCCCGCGTCCCCGGCGAGTGCGGATTGTGGTCCGGCCACCTGGAATCCGCCTGCGTAGGCCCCGGCGCTGGACAGTACCGACGTGACATCGGGAATCTGGGACAGCGTCTTCGCGTAGTCGCCGACCGCCGCGGTGTCGCCGTGATCATCGGGCAGGATCGCCAGGATGCCCGCGGTCAGGTTCTCGGAGAAGCCGGACCGGGAGGCGTCGCCGACATCGCGGCTGGAGCCGGCGGCGAGCACCCGATCGTCGGCCCAGCCGAAACGCACGGTGAGGAACGGTGATCCGAGCAGCAGCAGGACCGCCACCACGGCGGTGATCCACAGCACGGGACGGCGCATCACAGCCGTGGCGAAGCGGTACCAGCGGTCGTCCTCGACGGGAACGGGTACGGGGTCGGGGCGTCCGAGACGGCGGCGCAGGAACCGCCGCACATCCCAGGCGTCGACCCGGGAACCCATGAGCGCCAGGGCCGCCGGGAGCACCAGCAGCGTGGTGAACACCGCCGCCGCCAGCACGGCCAGCCCGGCGTAGGCGAACGAGCGCAGGAAGTACAGCGGGAACACCAGCAGCGCGGACAGCGACAGGGCCACGGTCAGACCGGAATACAACACGGTGCGCCCGGCCGTGCGCACCGTGCGAACCACGGCCTCGACGGTGTCCGCGCCCGCCGCGATCTCCTCCCGGAACCGGCTCACCATGAACAGGCTGGAGTCGAGCGCCACCGCGAACCCGAGCGCGGTGGTCATGTTCAACGCGAAGATCGAGACATGCCCGACGGCGGCCAGCCCGCGCAGGACCGCCAGGGCCGCGCCGATGGTCACCACACCCACCAGCAGCGGCAGCATGGAGGCGATCAGGCTGCCGAACACCAGCACCAGGGCGATACCGGCCAGCGGGACGGCAATCGATTCGATGAGCACCAGGTCGAGGGTCACCTGGCGGCTCATCTGGGCGAGCGCGACCGCTTCACCGCCCGCCCGGATCTCGACTCCGTCGCGGGTGCCGTTGTACTTCTCGGCGATGGCGTTGGCCACCTTGGGCGCGGCGGTGTTATCGCCGCGCGCGAAGGCCACGATGACGGCGCTGTGCTGATCCTTGCTGCGCAAGGCCGGCCGCATCTCGGTCGCGACGCTCCAATACGACTGCACGCCTTGCAGATCCGAATCGGCGCGCAGTTCATCGGTGAGCTGCCGTCCGACCGTGGTGGCGGCCGGGCCGTCGATGCCGTCGGGCGCGATGAGCAGCAGCACGACGTTCGGTGCGGCACCCGGGAAATGCTGGTCGAGATACTGGTCCACCCAGGTGGATTCGGAGTCGGGCGCTTGAAAGCCACCGGACTGCAGGTGCATCGGCGCGGACCAGCCGACGGCGTAGCAGAGCACGGCTGCCAGCCCCGCCACCGCCAGCACGGCCCGCGCGCGGCGCTGGGCGAAGAGCGCGATTCGGGTCAGCATGGGGCTCACCGCCGTTCGGCGGGCGGCACGTGTCGCGCGGCCCGGACCAGATCTTCGGAGACCCGCCAGAGTTCGGCGGCTCGCTCCTCGTCGTAGGACTCCGGTGCGCTGGGCACCTCCGCCGCCCCCGTGAAGTATTTACCGGTGGTGTCGGCGAGTTCGGGTGCGGTGACCAGCCAGGCGAGGTCCGCCGCCGATCGAGTGACGGTGCGGGCAATGGGCATCACCTTGATGAGAACCGGTGCGAGGAAGCGGAATCCGATGCGCGCCACAGCCGGGTAGCCGCGCGACAGACCGGTCTGCGGCATCAGCCCGGGATCGAAGGCATTGGCCGTGATACCCCGGTTGTGCCAACGCCGCGCCAGCTCGTGGGTGAAGTAGACATTGGCGAGTTTGCTGGTGGCATAACGGATTCGGCCGTCCACCCCGGAGTCCCGCTGGTCGTCGGGGTCGGCCAGCTCCCGGGGGTGACGCCATTGCGGCGCGGGGAAGCCCATGGACTTGCGCGGCCCCTGATGCACATCGCTGGACACCACGACGACTCGCGCGCCCGGCGCGAGTAGATCGGCGCACGCGGTGACGAGCGCGAAATGCCCGAGGTGATTGACCGCGAAGGTGAGTTCATAGCCGTCCTGGGAGGTCCGCACACGGTCCACGATCTGGAGGCCGGCATTGCACACCACCGCGCCCAGTCGCGGATTCTTCCGGCCGCGCAGTTCCGCCACGGCCGCGTCGACCGAATCGAGCGAGGCCAGCTCCAGTTCGACCAGCTCGATCCGGGCATCGGGCGCGTGCGCGCGGATCCGCTGAACCGCTGCCTCGGCCCGCTGCGGGTCGCGGCATCCGAGGATCAGCGGAATACCCTCGGCGGCCAGGCATTTCGCGGTCTCCAGGCCGAGACCCGAGGTCGCCCCGGTGATCAGCACGGGGTCGTTCATTCCGCGTTCTCCAGCCACTTCATCGTGAATTCGTCGATGGCGGCGGCGGTGCTCGCGAAGGTCTTGCTCATATCGGCCTCGATCAGCCTGCCGATCAGGGGAACTCGCGCCTCGATCGAGCCCGACATGGTGAACTCGCAGCCGATCTCCGTGCGGCGCACCACCAGATCGGCGGTGAGCGAGATGGTCATGCCTTCCACCTGCCCCTGCATCCGTCCCCGGGCCACGCCGTCCTCGGGTTCGCTCCACGATTCGCTGTAGCGGTAGCGCACCCCGTGGGGCCGGAAGGTCGCGGCCGGACCGGGCAGCGCCGAGGCCGGGATGACGGTGTTCACGGTGACCATTGCCAGGCCGCCCGCGGCATCGAAGGCGGCCAATTCCGAGTCAGGGCCGTCGATTTCGCGAATGCGCTGCTCCCAATAGTCGCGGGAGCCGAGGACGCGATGGAACAGCGTGTCGGGGTACGGGTAGGGGGTGGTGTGTTGCACGGAACGCGACATGATCAGTCTCCGAGGTTCTTGGCGTAGATGCGGTGGATGTCGAGCATTCGGTAGCGGGTGCGGTCGGCCTCGTCGCGACCGACCTCGGACAGCAGGTAGGCATCGACGAGGCGGTCCAGCGCGTCCTCCACCTGATCGACGCGCAGATCGGCCAATGCCGGTGCGGTGAACTCGGCCCCGGCCGGTATCCGGCGACCGAGCTCCCGGAACAATCCGGCGGCGGTGGGGTCGAGCCGGTCGAAGGTGAGATCGAGGCTCGCGCGCATGTCCAGCGCCTGATACGACACCACTTCCAGGCGACGCTGTTCATCGCTGATCCGGGCGAGCATGTGGGCGAAGGTCCAATGGGGCCGCGTCGTCATGCGGCAGGCGACGGCGCGCAAGGCCAGCGGAATGCCGGAGCAGTGGTCGGCGACCGTCCCGGCGTCCTCCCATTCGGGCAGCACGCGGGCGCGCCCGACGGTGGCGACCAGCATCTGCAGTCCCTGGGTGCGCGACAGCTCGTGCAGGACGAAGGTGCGAACGGTGGTGAGCCCCAGGGCGAATCGGCTGGTGATCAGGGCGGTGCCGACCCCGCCCGGGGGCAGCAGCGGGATGACCTGGGATTCGGTGGCGGCATTGTCCAGAATGACGAGCACGCGCCGATGCGCCAGCCGCGCCCGGTACAGATTGACCCGCTCGGCCAGGGACTTCGGCATGGCGTCGGCCGGTATGCCCAGCGCGGTGAGCAGCCGTCCGAGCACCGTCTCCGGGGTGGTGCTCGGCCCCTCGGCCAGGTCGGCGTAGAGCAGTCCTTCGGGAAAGCGGTCGCGCAGGCAGTCCGCCGCCTGCAGGACCAGCGCCGTTTTGCCGACCCCCGCGCCGCCGGTCACCAGCACCGGCCGCGGTGCGGGATCGTCGGTCAGCATGCCGGTGAGCGTCGCCAATTCGGTGTCCCGGCCACTGAATCCGAGCGGAGCCAGCGGCAGCGTATCGGGCGCGACGGCGAGGCCGTGCGGCCGGAGCCCACCGGATTCGGCGCGCACGGTCAGCGGCGGGTAGGCCGGTACGTCCAGCTCGGGCAGGTCGCCGCGCAGGATGCGGCTGTGCAGATCCCGCATCCCCGGACTCGGGTCCGCGCCCAGTTCGTCGGCGATGAGCCGGCGCGCCAGCTCGTACTGCCGCAGCGCCTGGGCGGTCTCGCCATTGAGGAAGTAGGCGCGAATCAGCCGCTCCTGCAACCCCTCCACCAGCGGATCCTCGAGCAGCGTGGTGTGCAGCCGGTTGATGACCAGCGAATGATTGCCGCGCCGGATCTCCGCGTCGGCCCAGTCCGCGGTCACCTCGTGCTTGAGCCGGTGCAGGGATTCGCTGAGCCGCCGGGCCCATTCGCTGTCCAGACCCGTCATGGCGCTGCCGTTCCACAGGTTCAACCCTGCCGACAGCCGCTCGACCCGATCGGGATCGTCGATGTCGGTGGCGCGGGCCCGGTCGACCAGATCCATGAAGTGCCACAGGTCGACCGATTCCGGTGGGGTGGAGAGCATGTAGCCGCCGGGGCCGCGGTGCACCTGGACCGGGTCCGCGCCGGTGCCGGAGGTGGCCTCGGTGAGCAGACCGCGCAGCCGGGCGACGTAGGTGTAGACGGCGTCGCGCGCGGCGGCCGGCGGCGAGTCGCCCCAGACCCGGTCGATCAGGGTGTCGATCGACAGCGGCCGGCCCGAGTCCACCAGCAGCGCGGCCATCAGGCTGCACTGCCGGGGCGGACCCAGGTCCACGATCTTGCCGTGCACGTGTAGCTGCACGGGTCCCAGGAGTTTGAACTGAATCATTGCCACGCCTTCGTTTCCCGCCGTCACGCACGAACGCGCACGCGGGTTGTGGTGCGGCGCACTCGATTACACCGAGAGCGCCGCGAGAAATAGTGCGACCAGGGCGATTCCCTGCAGGATCACGCGGACCACGATGACGCTGTCCCAGGTGCGCTGCATGTCCCGGACGTCAACCGGCACCCGGTCGGCCAGCACCGCGGCGGTGAGTTCCTTGTTGACCGGCGCGCTGACCCGCGCGTAGATGCCGAGCCAGATGGCCAGGGCCACCACGGCCGCCGCCGCGAGAATGCCCGCGGCCGCCTTCCCGTCCAGGAAGGCAGCCCCGGCGGCGACGACCGCCGCGACCACGCCGAGGGCGCCGGGAATCGGCATGCGCTTGTCGGCGACCTCGTGAATACGTCCGGTGGCGGCCGTCAGCGCGCGGTCGTCGATGCGAGCCAGCGCCGAGCGCAGCACCAGGGCGCAGAAAAAATCCGTCCCGTAGACCACAGCCGTCGTCATGATTGAAATTCCGATGGCGGACAGTAAGAAATAATTCATGGGAAGAATCCTCGGCGTAGTTATCGTCGCAAGGTGTCGTGAATAGTATGTTGCACCTTGCGGCACAACAGGTTTCACCGAACTGTGATTGTCACGATGTCCAGTTCCCGCCCGGTGTGGACTGTGATCCGATATAAGCGGAGTTGGTCAGGTATTACTCGCGCAAGGCCGCGGCCACCATAATTCCGCCCGCCAATCCGGCCGCGGTGAGCAACTCCCAGGTATCCGGCGGCCCGGTGAGGCCCAGGCGGGCGCGCTTGTTGAGCGTCACTGTCGCATCCACCAGTTCGAGCGCGACGCCCAGGACGAACCAGTGCCGCACCGGATGTCCGCGCCGCAGCGACCAGAGGGTGCCGAGCCCGATCACCACGTCCCGGGTGCCGAACGCGCGGGTCGGCAGCGAGGAGGCGTCCTCGTCGTACTCACCGGACCAGGACTTCGCGACGGCCGCGGGCGCGGTGAGCATGCCGGTGCCGATGGCGATGCGGGCCAGTGCCTGGGACCACGCCGCCTGCCGCACCATCGCCTGGGTGCCGCGGGCGAGCATCGAATTACCGTTCATCGTAAGGTCTTTCCTCCGCACAGGCGGCCACGTCCACGGCGACCACCACCTTTCCGCGGGCATGCCCGCCCTGACTGAGCAAGTGCGCCTGCGCGGCATCGGGCAGCGGGTAGACCGCGCCGACCGGCACCCGGAACACGCCCTTGCCCGCGAGTGCGGCCACCACCGGCAGGTCCCCGGTGTCGGGTCGCGTGAACACGTACGCGCCGCCGAGTTCCCGGGCCTTGGGATCGACCACCGAGGCGAACCGGCCGTGCGGCGCGAGCAGCGGCAGCACCGTGCGCTGAATGCGCTTGCCGACCGCGTCGAGCAGTACATCGACCCCGGCCGGCGCGAGTGCTCGTACCGAATTAGCCAGTCCCACAGCATAATTCACTGGTTCCGCGCCCAATTCGCGCAGGAAGGCGTGATTGCGGTCGCTGGCCGTGCCGATCACGCGCGCGCCCAGGTGCACCGCCAGCTGCACCGCGACACTGCCCACGCCGCCCGCGGCGCCGTGCACCAGCACCGTCTCGCCGCGTCGCACATCCAGCACCCGCACCAGTGCCTGGTAGGAGGTGAGCGCGGCCAGCGGCATGGCGGCGGCCTCGGCCCAGCCCAGATTCGGCGGCTTGAGCGCGAGTGCTCGCACCGGGGCGGGCATGACCTCGGCGAAGGCGCCCCGGCTCAGATAGTCCTCGCGGACACAGCCGACGACCTCGTCGCCCACGGCGAATTCGGTGACGCCGATGCCGATTTCGCGTACCACCCCGGATACGTCGGCACCGGGGACGATGGGGAACACGGTGTCGGCGAAGGGATCCAGATAGCCCTCGCGCGCCTTCCAGTCGATCGGGTTGACCGAGGCCGCCTTGACGTCGAGCAGCACCCCGTCGAGCGCCATCTTGGGCACCGGCAGTTCGCCGTATTCGAGGACCGACGCGTCGCCGTAGCGCCGGTAGAAGACCGCTTTCACGACCGCACCGCCGCGCCGATGTAGGTGGAGGACAGGTCGGGGGTGGTGAACATGAGCAGGTTGCCGTCGCGCCGCTTGCCGAGAATGGTCAGCCCGCGCTGCTTCGCCAGCGGTGTCAGGCCCGCCGCGTCGAGGTGGCGGCGCAGTTCCGCGGGCTTGATGAACTGGTGGTGATGGTGGGTGCCGCGAGCCACCATGCCGGTGAGGTACTCGGGGATCCAGATCATGACGATCCGGGCCATGAGCGTGCGATTGATGGTGTCGTAGCAGAAGATTCCGCCGGGGCGCAGCACGCGGGCGATCTCACGGACCGCCAGCGCCGGATCGTCGACGTGCTCGAGCACGTCCACGCAGGTGACGACGTCGAAGGCGGCGTCGGGGTACGGCAGCTTCTCGGCCCGCCCGACCGCGTACTCGATGGCCTTGCCGGTCGCCTCGGCGTGCGCGCGGGCCGCGGCGACCAGGCGCGCGGACGGGTCCATCCCGCTGACCACGGCCCCGCGCCCGGCGAGGAACTCGGTGGTGAAACCACCGCCGCAGCCGACGTCGAGAACCTTCTTGCCCGACCAGTCCTTCACGAATCGGTCGAAGTACTCGAAGCGCGGGCGCTGGAAGGAGGTGAGGCCCCTCATGGCGGAATCGTCGTCCCACCAGGATTCGGCGAAGTCGCCGAAGAAGTCGCTCTCCGTTTGGGATTGCTTCATGTCATGCTCCGTCTGTCTGAAAACTCTTGTCCGGCAGGGGTGTCGCTGGTGTTCGCCAGCGGGTGGCGTAGGCGATCTGGTCGCGCTCGGCGATCCGGAACACCAGCCGCGGCCACACCGCGCGCATGCCGAGTTCCCGCAGCCGAATGAGCAGGGGGTGCTCCAGCGCGCCCAGCCGGCCGATGCGGTGGGCGACCTGCTGCAGACCGGCCGTGCGGGCGCGGCGCTGTTTCTCATAGCGGCGCAACGCGTTCACGGGATCGGTGGTGTCCAGTTCCTCGGCGAGCACCAGCGCGTCCTCCAGCGCCTGGCACGCGCCCTGGCCGATATTGAAGGTGATCGGGTGGGCGGCGTCGCCGAGCAGGCTGACCCGGCCGGACCCCCAGCGCCGGTCCGGCGGGCGGTCGAGGACATCGCTGCGGATGATGGCCTCCGGCGGCGTGGCTTCCAGGATGTCCGCGATCGGCGGCATCCAGCCGCGATGGCGCTCGAGCAGCATCGCCCGGACGTCGCCCGTATCGCGGCCGCCGGGTGCGCCGTTGGCGACGCTCATCCAGTGCACGACGCCGGGTGCGACGTCGTAGAAGGTGAAGCGGGTACCGGGACCGAACAGGGCGTAGAAGGTGCCCGGCGGGATCTTCTGGTGTCGCAGTTCGGCTTTGCCGCGCCAGGCGATGTAGCCGGTGTAGCGCGGCGGGCGCTCGCCGAGCAGTCCGGGGCGCACCGCGCCGTTGATGCCGTCCGCGCCGATGAGGACGTCGCCGCGCACCCGCTCACCGTCGGACAGTGCCACGGTGACGCCGGCGTCGTCCTGCTCGAAGCCGGTAACTCCGGCGCCCGTGCGGATCTCGGTGCCGGCCGGATACGCCGACACCGCCGCGCTGAGCACCCGATGCAGCACCGAGCGTTCGACCGCGATGGTCGGAGCTCCGTACCGGCCGACGAAGTCGCCGACCGGCCACGCGCCGAAAAGCTCACCGCGCCAGGTGCCGAAGTGGGTGATGTGCTGGATCGGCGCGGTTTCCAGTACCTCGTCGAGTACGCCCAGCCGTTGCAGCGCGATGGTGCCGTTGGTCCAGATGTGCAGTCCGGCACCGCCATCGCGCAGTTCGGTGGCCCGCTCGAACACCCGCACGCGAATGCCGCGCTCCCGCAGGGCGAGTGCGGCGGCCAGGCCGCCGATGCCGCCGCCGGAGATGAGGACGGTGAGCGGTTGGGCCGTCACGGCTGTTCCGTCGCGGTCAGCGCGGTGGCGGCCGCCGCCAGATCCGCGAGATCCATCCCGCCGCCGCGGCGGCGGCCCTTGCGGGCCAACGCGCCGGACATCAGCCAGCCCAGGCCCAGCGCCTCCAGCATGGAGGACTCGACGCCGATGCCCCAGCGCTCGGCGATCAGGCCGTTCGCCAGCCGCCACACCACGACACCGTGGAATTCGATCCGTTCCCCCGTGGGGTCCATCCCCAGGAATTCACCGGTGAAGGTGCCGCGCCAGGTGTTGTGGATGACCACATAGTCGGCGTACGCGCTGAGCGCTTCGATGGTGACGTGCAGGTCCGGAAAGCCCTGGCGCAGACCGGCGATGGTGTACTTGACGCCCTCGGTGCCCTCCGGCGCGCCGGGCAGGGGCTGGTGATCGACCATGTCCGGCGCGTAGATCTCGTCGACCACGGAGAAGTCGCCCGCATTGACGAACTCGTCGAACACCCGCCGGATGATGCGGGCATTGTCCTCGGGGGTGAAAACCGGCTCAGGCGTGGACATTCGCGGTCTCCTCACCGGGCGCGGGCGCTTCCCAGCGCAGCGACAGGCCGGCATACAGGTAACGGCTGGCCTCCACGGCCAGCAGCAGGACCCGGTCGCCCGGCCGGACGCGGCCCTGTACCCAGCCCTCGTCGAGGGCCAGCGGCACGGCGGCGGAACCGGTCGCGCCGACGGTGGCGAGGTTCTCCACGATGTTCTTCGCCAGCACCGCCTGGTCCTCGGGAGAGACTCCGGCGGCATCGAATTCGGCGGTGAAGTAGTCGGCATTGCCCTCGGGCAGCACGCAGGCGTCGATCTCGGCCACCGTGAGCCCGGTGCGGGTCAGCATGTCGCGCATGCCCGCCACGAAGACCTTCGGCCCGAAGGTGGCGGTCCCGGAGACATCGAGTTTCATCTCCACCAGGCGCTTGCGTTTGGCCTGATCGGCCACGGGCTCGTGGGTGCCGCCGCCCACGATCTGCATGCCGGGCTTGCGGTCGCCGCCCAAACAGGCGGTGGCGAACTGGAATTCGCCGTTCGGGTCGGCGCTGCCCGGTTCCCCGGCGCGCAGCACGACCGCCCCGGCCCCGTCGCCGAAGGAGTTGATCACCAGCCGGTCACGCATGCGCACCGACTCCGGGTCCATGCCCAGGTACATCGGGGCCAGCAGCGGGGAGATCGCCTCCGCGCCGATCACCACGGCGGTGCGGTAGGTGCCGTCCGCGAGCATGCGCCGCGCGTAGTCCAGGCCCTGCACGAAACCCGTACAGGCGGCCCGGAATTCGATGGACGCGCAGTGCGCCAGGCCCAATTGCTCCTGGACATAGGTGACCGCCGCCGGCAGCTGGTATTCGGGGCTGGCCGAGGACACCACCAGCAGGTCCACCTCCGCCGGATCGATATCCGCGCGGGCGAGGGCGCGTCGTGCGGCGGTGGCGGCCATGGTGTTGGTGCCGGTGCCGTGCTTGCCGGTGGTGGGATCGATCATCCAATGCCGTTGGCGTACTTGGATATTGTCGAGTACCTCGGCGGGCAGGGTGCCGCACAGGCGCTCCAGGGTGGCATTGTCGATCGGGTCGCCGGGCAGGAACGAGCCCGTGGCCAGGATCGAGACGTGACGTGGTTCGGGATTCGGCATGTGGTGTCTCCGTTCACGAGTGGATGACCGCGGCGGGATGCCGCAGCACGAAACTGGTGTGGGTGCCGCCCAGCGAGGAGCCGTTGACCAGCACCGGGCCGTGGTCGCCGCCGCGCTGCCAGGCGGTGATGGCCAGCGCGGCGGCCAGTTGCGCGCCCGCGCCGATGGGATCGCCCAGGACCCGCTTCGGTTCGGGCCGGGCGCAATTCGCGCTGAGACCGAGCCGGTCGATGGCACGCCGCTCCGGGCCGTCCACCACGGGCAGGCCCGCCGCGGCGGTCCAGACGGCGGAGAGATCGGCGGGGGATACCCCGGCCGCGGCCAGGGCGTCGCGCATGGCCCGTTCCATCCCGCGCCCGCGCGGATCCCACCGGGCGATGCCCAGGGCATCGGAGGTGGTCGCGTACCCGGCGAGCACCGCGATCGGGGTGGCGCCCCGCTGCCGCGCCGCCGAGGCCCGCTCCAGCAGCAGGGTGACGCTGCCCTCGGCGAGCCGGAAGCCCCGGCCGTGCCGGCCGGTGAAAAGCCCCGCGCCCCGGTACGCGTCGAGGGCGTAGGGGGACAGCTCGTCCGCGCCCGTGCACAGCACGGCGTCCGCGCGTCCGGCGCGCAGCAGGTCGAACGCGGTCCCGAGGGCGGCGGCCCCGGCGGCGTGGCCCGAGGTCAGGGTGGAGGTCGGGCCCTTGGCCCCCAGGGCCATGGCCACCTGCCCGGCGGCGGCATTGAAGACGGTATTGGGGAAGATGGCGGGGCTGCCCTGGGCGGGTCCGCCGAGCACGGTCGGTTCGAAGAATCGGGAAATGCTGCTCATCGGCCCGATGCCGGTGCCGACGACCACACCCACGCCCTCGTGGGCGGTGAGTCCGGCCGCGGCGAGCGCCTGCTGACTGGTCGCGACCGCCAGCTGCCCGAGGCGGTCCATGCGCCGGCGGGCCTTGGCCGGTATGTCGGCACCCGGGTCGGTGCCGACGCGGGCGAGCCGTAATCCCTGGTGCGCCTCCGTAGGCACGGTGTCACCGGTCCAGGCGTCCCAGAGTTGATCGGCATCGGATGCCCCGCCGATCAGCACGCCGATCCCGGTGACGACGACCTCGTCGGCGGCGACGGGGTCGAGATCGGTGCGGGCGGTACCGGGCCGGCCGTACACCACACAGGCATTGGCTCCGGCGAACGCGAAGTTGTTCGACGCCGCGACCCGCATGGGCAGCGCCCGCGCCTCGGGTGCCGGGTCCAGGCCGCAGGCCGGGTCGGTCTCGGCGAAACCGGCTGTCGGCGGGACCATTTCATCGCGCAGCCCGAGGATGGTCACGATGGCCTCGACCGCCCCGGCCGCACCCAGCAGATGGCCGATCATGGACTTGGTGCTGCTGAGCACCACCGTCGACGCGGCCTCGCCCAGTGCGGCCCGCACCGCATTGCTCTCCGCCGCATCATTTTTCGGCGTGCCGGTGCCGTGGCCGTTGATGTAGGGCACGTCCTCGGGCGCGAGACCGGCGGTGTCGATGGCCGCGCGAATCGCCCGGGCCGCGCCCGCGCCCTGCGGATGCGGGGCCGTGGCGTGGTAGCCGTCGGCCGACATGCCGTAGCCGAGCACCTCGGCGATGATCGGCGCACCGGCCGCCAGCGCCACCTCGGCGGCCGCCAGCACCATCATGCCCGCGCCCGCGCCGAGCGAAAGCCCGTCGCGATCACGGGAATACGGCCGGGCCGGGCGCGTGGACAGCGATTCGACGCTGGTGAATCCGTAGTAGGCCATCTCCGTGAGCGCGTCGCTGCCGCCCACCAGCATGGCGTCGGCCCGGCCCGCGCGGATCTGTTCGACCGCGTGCGCCAGCGCGTGAGCGCTGGACGCGCACGCGGTATTCACCGACAGCACAGGACCTTTCAGCCCGAACGCCGCGCTGAGCGCCTCCGCGCAGAACTGTGGCGGCACCAGCAGCAGATGCCGGTCGTCACCGAGACCGAGCCCGTCCGCGTCGACGGACCGGCCGGCGGCGACCGCGCGGCGCACCGCCTTCTCGGCACTGCGGATTCCGCTGTTGCAGCTGCCGAACGCCACCCCCCACCGGTGCGCGGGCAGGGCGTCCGGTCGTGGTGGCGCGCCGTCCTCGAGCACGCCCAGACCCGCGCCCGCCATGGCCTCCTCCGCCGCGATGAGCGCGTAGTCGACGGCGGGTTCCGGGTCGGTGAGACCCAGCGGCGTGAGGTAGTCGTATTTGGGGCGCGGCGGGTCGAGGATCTCGCCGCCGATGGCCCCGGCGAGTCCGGGCACCGCGAGCTCGCGCAGCGGCCGGATGGCCACCTCGCCGCCGCGCACCCGCTGCCACAGTTCCTCCGCGCCGACGCCGTGCGCGGTGATCGCGCCGAGCGAGGTGATCACGATGCGCCGGTGCGGCGCGGGATGAGGGGTTTCGTGCATGGCCGAAGTTCCTGTCGGTCAGTTCGATGCGGTGAGGGTGAGCGCCACGGCCTGGCCCTCCAAGCCACGGGCCAGGGCCAGCGCGACCCGCGGATTCGCCTGGCGCGCGGCGCCGGACACGATGTCGAGATCGCAGCCGGGCGCGGGTGTTTCGTGGTTGCCGGTGGCGGGCACGACGCCGGAGTCCAGGGCCAGTCCCGCGAGTGCGGCATTGAGCGCACCGGCTCCGCCCACCAGGTGACCGGTCTGTGGTTTGACGCTGGTCACCGCGGCGCCGTGGGCTTCGGGACCGAGGGCGGTGCGCAGGGCGCGCACCTCACTGGTATCGCCGAGCGCGGTGGCGCAGCCGTGGGAGAACACGGCGTCCACCGCCGGCGCTCCGGCGTCGGACAGGGCCGCCGAGATGGCGCGGGCCAGTCCCCGTCCGTCCCGGTCGGAGGCGGGTACGCGCACACAGTCGTTGCCCATGCCGTAGCCCGCGAGCTCGGCATAACAGCGCGCGCCGCGTCGCAGTGCCCGATCACGCTCTTCGAGGATCAGGATCGCCGCGCCGTCACCGATGACCGAACCGCTGTGCTCCCTATCGAAGGGGCGAAAAGCCGTGTCGCCCAGGTCGTTGCGCGGCGAGAGCACCCCGAGCCCGTCCAGTTTGGCCATGGCCCACCAGTTGGTGGCGTCGTCGTACCCGCCCGCCACCGCGATATCGGCCTCGCCCCGGCGGATCGCCCGCATGGCCCGCCCGATCGCGGTCGCCCCGGAATCCGCCGCGCCCGCATAGAAGGCATTGGGTCCGCGCAGGCCGAACAGCGAGGAGATGTGGTAGGTCCCGCCGTTCTGCAAACCCTCCACGTACGCCAGGGGCGGCACGATCGAGCGGGCCAGCTCCCCGAGCCGCCGCATGTCCGGTCCGCCGTCCGCGCCGCGGATGGCCTCCATATCGGCAATCGAGTCGTCGCGCTGGCAGATGTCCTTGTTCCCACCGAGATACAGGCCGGTGCGGTGGCCGAGGTCGCGATCCTCGAGTCCCGCGTCCCGCAGCGCGAGGGTGGCCGCCGCGACGCCGTACTGGTCGCCGCGGGTGGAGGTGCGCATGGAGCGCAGCGACAGGAACCGGCTGGGGTCGAAGTCGGGGATCTCCGCGCCGAGCCGGGTGCGCAGCGGCGACGGATCGTAGGCGCGCAGGGGGCCGATGGCGGTGCGCCCGGCCACGATCGCCGACCAGGTGTCGTCCGCTCCTTCGCCGAGCGCCGTGACCAGACCGATCCCGGTGATCACGACGCGCCGCGCGTTCACGACTTCGCCTCGGCGGTACGCCCGTTCGCGGTGCTCCCATTCGCTTCCGCGACGGGCCCGCGGACCAGGCGCAGGGTGCGGACGGCCGCGACGGTGGCCTCGCCCACGCGAGCGGTGGCCTTCCACCGCGATTCGGCGGGATCCGGGCCGGCACCGGCCGTTTCGACGGTGATGCGCACCTGGTCACCGGGCGTCACGAAGCGCCGGAAGCGCAGCCCCTCCGCGGCCCGCAGCCGCAGCAGCGGATCGCCGGCCGCGAGCACGGCCAGCGCGATCATGCTCTCGGTCAGCAGCACGCCGGGCAGGATGGGCCGGCGCGGGAAATGGGTGTCGAAGAACGGCAGGGTGCCGGTCACGTTCAGCAGGGCCTCGGCGCGAATTCCGGGACTCACCTCCAGGATTCGATCGAATCCCGGGGTGCCGATACCCGCGGCCGGGACTTCGGCGGGCGTCGGGAGTGCGGTGGGCACGGTGTAGGACGCGGTCATGGCAGCTCCTGGGGTGTGCCCACCACGAGGCAGGTATTGGAACCGCCGAACGCGAGGGCATTGATCATGGCCGCGCGCACCGGCATGGAGCGCGCGCGATGGGGGACGTAGTCGAGATCCAGTGCCCGGTCCGGGGTATCCAGATTCAGGGTGGGCGGCACCACCGAATCCCGGAGCGCGCCCAGCGCCGCCAGCAGATTGAGCGCCGCCGCGGCGGCGGTGAGATGCCCGGTCATGGATTTGGGGGAGGACACCACCAGCCGGTGCGCGTCGTCGCCGAAGACCTTCTTGATCGCCCGGGTCTCGGAGACGTCATTGCCCGGCGTGCTGGTGCCGTGCGCGGCGATGTAGTCGATATCGGCTGTGCCCAAGCCAGATTCGCCGAGCGCGGACTCCATGGCCTCGATCGCGCCCGAGCCGTCCGGTGGCGAGTCGGTGATGCGCCAGGCGTTCATGGTGGACCCGTACCCGAGCAACTCGCCCAGGATCGGGGCACCGCGATCCAGCGCGGACTCGAGATCCTCCAGGACGAAGGCCACGGCGCCCTCGCCGATGACGAACCCGCTGCGGTCGGCGTCGAAGGGCCGGGACGCCTTGGCGGGATTGTCGTTGTAGCGGTCGGTCATCGCGCCCAGCAGACCGAATCCGAGAATGTCGGCCCAGGTGGTGAGCGAGTCGTAACCGCCCGCCACCATCATGCGGGCATCGCCCTCCTGGATCAGCCGGAATGCCTCGCCGAGGGCGTGCCCGGAGCCGGCGCAGGCGGTGTGGATGCCCACCATGGGCCCGGTCGCGCCGATCAGCCGCACCATGGCATTGAGCGCCAGGTTCTGATTCCCGGTCAGGGTCGCCGACGGCGAGGGCCGCACGAAGGCGTCGGATTGCCCGGTGCGAGAACGCAATTCGGATACCTTCAGCACCAGGTTCAGATCCGGGCGGCCCACGCTCGCGCCCATGGCGACACCGCGATCCGACGGCGCGTAGCGGGTCTCGGTGAGCGGGTCCAGACCCGCCGACCGCAGGGCCTCGCCGGTCGCGGCGAGCCCGAACAACCCCGGTCGTGACACCCAGCGCCGGTCGGCGGCTGCCGGGACAGCGGTGGCCGGATCGAAGGAGTCGGGCACCAGCCCGGCGATCCGGACCGGGAAGGTGGTGCAGTCGAAGGTGGTCAATGTCCCGATGGCATTGCGGCCCGCCACCATTCCGGCCCAGGTGGTCGGCGCGTCGACGCCCAGGGGGGTGACCGCTCCCACGCCCGTCACGGCCACCCGCCGCAGTCCCGCCGCGTTCGTGGCACTCATCAGACCAGCTCCTCGCCGAGCAGCTGGCGCGCCATCCGTTCGGTGTCGACCGGATCGTCGAGCCGATCGGCCTCGATGAGGGCGCACATGATGTTGCGGGCGAACATGATTCGCTCGCCGTCCACCTCGATCCAGCCGTCCACCACCGCCGCCTCCGGCGTCGCGTGCACCACCTGTGCGGTCATGCGCAGCACGTCACCGGGCACCGCGTCGCGGTACACGGTCACCTCGCCCACGGTGAGCAGCGCGGCCCGGCGGGTGTGCGCCGAACTCAGCAGTACCAGCCAGGCGCCGGCCTGGCACAGCGCCTCCAGCGCCAGGCCGAAGGGCAGCACCGGGCCGGCGGCGGAGGGCTGCCAGACGTTCTCGTAGACCGAGGTGAGTTTGCGAGCGGTGATGTGCTGCAACGGTTCCCAGGACTCGATGCGGTCGATGAGATGAAATCGCATGGCAGTCACTCCTTTTCCGATTCAGCGGGAGACCAGGCGGCCATTGCTGAGCTGCACCGCCAGTCCGCCGTCCACGCGCAGCAATTCGCCGGTGACGTAGTCGGCGGCCGGACTCGCAAGAAAGGCCACCGCCTCGGCGACCTGCTCGACGGTCCCGTACCGGCGCATGGGGACATGGGTGCGCCCGCGTCCGCCGTCGCGCTGCAGCAGGTCGCCGATCAGATCGGTCGGGATCACCCCGCCCAGAACGGCATTCACCCGGACCCCGAACCGGGCCATCTCCACCGCGCAGGCCAGCGTGAAGGCGTTCATCGCGCCCTTGGAGGTGGAGTAGTTGGACTGCCCGGTGAGCCCCTTCTCGCCCATGATCGACGACACGTTCACGATCGAGCCCTCGCCCTGGGCCATGAGGTGCCCGGCCGCGGCATGGGTGCAGTTGAACGCGCCACCCAGGTTCACCCGGATGACCTCCCACCACACCTCGGGATCCATGTCGTGCAGCAGGCCGTCGCGGGTGATGCCCGCGTTGTTGACCAGAATGTGCAAGCCGCCCAACTGTTCTCGCGTCTGCTCCACCAGGTCGTGGGCCGCGCCGCCGTCGGCGACATCGGCCCCGATGGCGACCGCGCGCCCGCCGGAGCCCTCGATCTCGGCGACCACCTCGAGGGCCTCGTCCTTGTGGGAGCGGTAGTTGACGGCCACGGCCGCGCCGCGACCGGCCAGGGTCAGGGCCACGGCCCGCCCGATGCCCCGGGACGCGCCGGTGACCAGCGCGACCCGGCCGGCGAAGTCGCCGGACATCAGGCGACAGCCTCGGCGTCGGCCGGACCGGCGGCGGCGCGCTGGGCGACCAGGTCCACCAGATTGCGCACGGTGACCAGGCCGAGCACCTGCTCACCGCGCAGCGGGCCGTTCAGCTTGGTCCGATCGAACTGCGGCAGCACCTTTTCCAGGTGTGCGAGGCCGATGTCGGAGACGATCTCGTTCTCGTCACCGAACTCGTCGTCGGGGATGCCGCCCTGCAGCAGCTCCTGGACATCGGCGACGGCGATCTTCACGCCGGTGTCGCGGTGGATGCGGAACAGGATGTCGAGCAGGTCGATGGATTCCGCGCCCAGCTCGTCGATGAGGGTGGCGTCGAGGGTCACCTCGGACTGGTCGATGCCCAGGGCGTCGGCGATCGCGTCGATGACGGCGGGAGCGAAATCGGTGCTGGTTTCGGGCATGGTTATCTCTTCCTTCGTGGTGGGGACACCGTTGGGTCCCCTGGGGCGCGGGACGCCACAGGGGTGGGGATCGGCCGGGAAATCGGTCGGATTCGGCGGATCAGGCGTAGGCGGCGATGGCCGCGGCGATGCGGCGGGCGTCCTGGGTGCTGCGCACGGTGGCCGCGCTCAGCATGCGGTTGGCGAGCCCGGACAGCACGCGTCCGGGACCGATCTCGAGGTAGTCGGTGCAGCCGAGATCGGCGGCGGTGCCGATCACCTCGATCCAGCGGACGGGAGCGGTGAGCTGCCGGCGCAGTAGGTCGCGGGCGTCATTGCCACTCGAAATCTGCTGCGCGGTAACGGAACTGAGGACATCGATGGCGGGGTCGCGGAATTCGGCGCGATGCAGGTCGGCCGCGAACCGCTCCTCCAGCGCGGCCATGAGCGAGCAATGGAACGGCGCTGCGACCCGCAGCGCGACCAAGGAGCCCGCGCCTTCCTCGCGCAGTAACTCCACGGCGGCGTCCACCGCCTCCGCCGTGCCGGAGATGACCGACTGATCGGGGGCGTTGTAGTTGGCGAGTTCGACCACGCCGGCCACTCCCGCGCAGATCTCCTCGATCCGCGCCGCGGGCACCCCGGACACGGCCGTCATGGCGCCCGGTATCGCCGCGGCGATTTCCGCCATCAGCTCGCCCCGGCGCCGCACCAGGGTCAGCGCGTCGGCGAGGTCCAGCACCCCGGCCGCGACCAGCGCGGTGAACTCGCCGAGGCTGTGCCCGGTCACCATGTCGGGGGAGAAGCCCGCGGCGCGCAGCACCTCGAAGATTGCGAAGGAGGTGGCCAGGATCGCGGGTTGCGCGATCTCGGTGGCCCGCAACTGTTCCGCGTCACCTTCGGTGCACAGCTTGCCCAGGGGCAGGCCCAGCACCTCGTCGGCGCGCTCGAATACCACCCCCGCCGTGCCGGGGTGTTCCCGGATCAGGTGGGCGGCCATGCCCTCGCGCTGGGAACCCTGGCCGGGAAACATGGCGATCACACTGGCGTTCATGTTGTCTTCCGAATCCTGCTGGTAGCCACGGCTACTGCGAGACAAATCCCGAACGTCGCTGTTCTCGCCCCGAGTATGTGAATCCCGGCTCGAGCAGTCCTCGAGGAAAACCAAACACGCAGTAACTATCTGAGCGACGCCCGCTTTTCGGCCGGCCGCTGCTCGTGCGGTAACTGGACATGGCGCGACGCTAACCAGGGGCGGTTAGGACCGGGTTAGGGGTCAGCGGGCGTGATCGGGGCTCAGCCGCAGTGGCTTTCGAGATAGAGCCGCAGTACCAGCCGGCCCTGGCTGACCACCCACTCGTTGCGGGGAGCGTCCCGGTAGGCGTGTTCGATGGTGCCCTCGGCGATCGCGATCGCGACCCCGAACACCCGGGGATCGGTGTGTGCGGGCATCACCCCGGATTTCAGCAGCAGGTGGCCGAACGAGTGCGCGCAACGGCGCTGATGGACGTGGACCACGTCGCTGTCGCCGTAGGCGAAATAGAGCGCGACGAATTCGAGATGCCGCAGGAAGTGGGTGCGATGCACGGCGGCGAACAGGTCGATCGCGTGCGGGATGCTGTCCGCGCGAAGCGTTTCGATCTCCGCCGCGACCCGCCGGTCGATTCGGTCCAGGTCGCGGTCGAGTAGCTGGCGGAACACCGCCTCCCGATTGGCGAAGAACTGGTAGAGCGTCGCGATCGGCACGCCGGCGCGCTCGGCGATCACGCGGGTCGTCACGGCGTCCACGCCGTGTTCGTCCACGAGTTCCCGCGCCGCGTCCAGGATGCGCTCGACACGTTCCCTGCTGCGCGACTGCACAGGTGCGCGTCGGAGGCGCCCCAGCTCGGACACGCGACCATGATCGCAGACGACTCGGCGTGGCCGCAAAACATGAGCGGAACATGACTTTTCGTCCGATCCGCCAGGTAGCGGCGTGAAGGAAACATTACTGTTTCGTGGTTCGCGCGAAGAAGTCTCGCGACTGGGGCCAATTTGCGAAACATCCACTTGCGCAGGCAAGTTGGCCGTGCGAACATTGCCGCCAGCGGAAATGGGATGCGAGATGGATTGTGGCGAAATAGATTTGAATATTTCTGCGGTTCGCCCATGACGCAAGGAGTTTCATTGAAAGCATCTGGTGAACGGGTGATCCATGTCAAACTGATGGGCGAGTTCGCTATTTCGGCCTCCGGTGCGGATTGTGTCCGGTGGCGTGCGAGCAAGGCTCGATCACTGTTCGGAGTGCTGCTCGTGAACCGCAACAGCGTCGTGGGCAAGGATCGGCTACGAGAGTTGTTGTGGCCGGACATCGATGGGCCCAGTACGTCGTTGAAGGTTACGGTGCACGCCCTGCGCAGAACATTGGATACCCACTTCGGAACCGAACGGCACGACCTGCAGATCGAGTTCCGGGATTTCGGCTACATCATGGACGTGAGTGACGATGTGATCGTCGATTGCCAGGAATTCGAGCGGTATACGGCGGCCGCGCGTGAGGCCGCCGCGCGGGGCCTGCGGGAGGAGGCGCTGGACCTGTATCGACGGGCCGCCGCACTCTACTCGGGCGAGTTTCTCGACGGCGAATCCGACAGTTGGGTGATCGAACACCGGCACTGGCTGCGTTCGATGATCCTGAGCGCGTTGCACACGCTGGCCGAATACGCGCTCGAGGCAGGAGAACTCGCCGACGCCGCCGACGCGTGCCGCCGCACGCTGGCCATCGATACGGCGAACGAGGCGGCTTTTCGCCGGCTGATGACGATCCACGCCCGGCGCGGGGAGCTGCAGCAGGCGGAACAGTGGTACGCGCTGTGTGCGCAACGTCTGCGGGAGCAGTTCGAAATCGATCCCAATCAGGACACGCGATCGCTGCGACATCGCCTGCTCGGCAGCGAATTCCTGGAGGGTTCCCGCCCGGTCGGTGTGGGCCGCCGGGCTCGCGACGGCGTCTCGAATCGCCTGGGCTCGATCGCCTGACCGCGGATCAGCTGCCGGGGAGCGCGGTGGGCGTGCGCAACAGCCGGGCCCGCCGGGTGAGGGTGAGGCCGATTCCCTCGGCGGCCGCGCGGACCGATGCCGCGTGGGCGTCCGGATGGAACCGGTGGGACGGGCCCGCCACACTGATCGCCGCCACCACCTGGTCCGCGTCGCGGATCGGCGCGGACACGCACACCAGGCCGGGGGCCGACTCCTCGAATTCGAAGGCCACGCCGTCGGCCGCGATCCGATCGAGCTGTTTGCGCAGTGTGCCCGGCTGGACCAGCGTCCGCGGAGTGTAGCGACGCAGCGGCCCCGCCAGTACCTGATCCCGGAGCGCCGCATCGGCATTGGCCAGCAACACCTTGCCGATGGCGGTGCAGTGCACCGGCATGCGGCCTCCGATCCGGGACGGAGCGCTGGCCTGCCGGCGTCCGCCGATCTTCGTCAGGTACACGACATCCGTGCCGTCGAGGACGCCCAGATGCACGGTCTCGTGAATGCGCGCGTTCAGCTCCTCGAGGAAGGGAATCGCCACCTCGAGCAAACTCCGCTCGACCGACGCGCGCATTCCCAGCTCGAACAGATGCCCGCCGAGCCGATATCCGGCCTCGGTCCGGTCCAGGAGCCGCACCGTCACCATGTCCGACAGCACCCGGTGCAGGGTGCCTTTCGGAATGCGGGTCCGCCGCGCGAGTTCGGCGAGGCTCAACGGGGAGTCGTCGATCGAGAACGCCTCGAGGACCGCCATGGTCTTGCCCAGAACGGTCGAACCGTCCACCACTCGACCGGCAACTGCAGATGACATCGTCGACCTCCAACCCTGCGGGCCCAGCCCACTCTATCCGGCGCGCGTTCGGCTCAGTGGAACGGAATGCTGGCGGGTGCGTCCTGCCTGCGGCGACAGTGAGATCGCTGTTCCAGCCTTCGTCACGAATCCGGGGTTTCCGATGCCACTACCTCCAAGCCTTGACCGACGCTCCGCGGACGCGGACACCGCCGTGATCGCCGCCGACATGCTCGGCGCGGCTGCCCGCTCCGGCACCCCGTGCGCGCCGGTACGCGATCTGATCGGTGGCGACGACGTGGCCGCGGCATATGCGGTGCAGGAACTGCTGACCGCCGAGCGCATCGCGGCAGGCGCCCAGGTCGTCGGCCGCAAGATCGGCCTGACCTCCCCGGCCGTGCAGCGGCAGCTCGGCGTCGACCAACCGGATTTCGGAGTGTTGTTCGACGACATGCACTACCGGCAGGACACGCCCGTGCCGCTGAGCCGGCTGCTGCAACCGAAGGTCGAAGCCGAAGTCGCGTTCGTGCTCGCACAGGATCTGGTGGACGGCTCGCTCGACGACGAGCAGGTTCGCGGCGCGGTCGGCTACGCGGTGGCCGCGCTCGAGATCGTCGACAGCCGCATCGCGGGCTGGGACATCACCTTCGGCGACACCGTCGCCGACAACGCCTCCAGCGGCCTGTTCGTCCTCGGCTCCGAACGCCGCACCCTCGATGCCTTCGACCCCGTTTCGGTGCAGATGCGGATGGCGATCGACGGTGTCCCCATGTCGACCGGAACCGGCGCCGCCTGCCTCGGCGACCCGCTGCACGCCCTGGCCTGGCTGGCACGGACCACCCGCGAGTTCGGCCGGCCATTGCGCGCCGGGCAGATCGTGCTCTCCGGAGCGCTCGGACCCATGGCCCCGATTCAGGGCCCCGCCACCGTCACCGCGGACATCACCGGACTCGGCTCGGTGACCGCGAACTTCGTCCAGGAGTGAGAACCATGAACGACAAACCCGCCGGGCTGCAGGTCGCGGTGATCGGGTCGGGCAACATCGGCACCGATCTCATGATCAAGGTGATCCGGCACTCGGACGTGCTGACGATGGGTGCGATGGTCGGCATCGACCCGGAATCCGACGGACTCGCCCGCGCCCGCCGGTTCGGCATCCCGACCACGGCCGACGGCGTCGAGGGTCTGCTGAAACTGCCGAACTTCGACGAGATCGACGTGGTCTTCGACGCGACCTCCGCCAAAGCCCACGCCGCCCACGCCGCGGTACTCGAACCGCTCGGCAAACGCCTGATCGATCTGACGCCGGCCGCGCTCGGCCCTTTCGTCGTACCGGCGGTGAACCTCGACGAACATCGCCACGCGCCCAACGTCAACATGGTCACCTGCGGCGGGCAGGCCACCATCCCGATCGTCGCCGCCGTCTCCCGCGTCGCACCCGTCGCCTACGCCGAGATCGTCGCGTCCATCGCCTCGAAGTCCGCGGGGCCGGGTACCCGCGCCAATATCGACGAGTTCACCGAGACCACCGCGCACGCGATCGAAACGGTCGGTGGCGCCCAGCGCGGCAAGGCCATCATCATCCTCAATCCCGCGGACCCGCCGCTGATCATGCGCGATACGGTGCTGTGCCTGATCACGGCGCCCGATGCCGGCACGCACCGGGCGATTCGCGAATCGGTGGAGCAGATGGTCGCGCAGGTGGCCACCTACGTGCCCGGCTACCGCCTCAAGCAGCGAGTTCAGATCAGCGCCGTGCCGCAGGATCAACCGGTGCGCACCCTGCTCGGCCCGGACACGGCGGCCGCGCCCACGCATCAGGTGTCGGTCTTCCTGGAAGTCGAAGGAGCCGCCCACTATCTCCCGGCATACGCCGGCAACCTCGACATCATGACCTCGGCGGCGGTGCGCTACGCCGAATCCATCGCCGACACGATCACCGCCGCCCCGGCAGAACAGGAAGCGCTCCGATGACCACCCGGCTGTTCATCCAGGACGTCACACTCCGCGACGGCATGCACGCGGTGCGCCATCGCATCACGCCCGACGACGTCGGCCGGATCGTGGCCGCGCTCGACGCGGCGGGTGTCGACGGCATCGAAGTCGCCCACGGCGACGGTCTCGCCGGAGGCAGCTTGAACTACGGGCCGGGGAGCAACACCGACTGGGAATGGATCGAGGCCGCCGCCGCCAATCTCACGAACGCTCGGCTGACCACACTGCTGCTGCCCGGCATCGGCACCATCGAAGAACTGAAGCAGGCCTACCGGCTGGGCGTCCGGTCGGTGCGCGTGGCCACCCACTGCACCGAAGCCGATGTGTCGGCCCAGCACATCGCCACCGCACGGGAACTCGGCATGGACGTCTCCGGATTCCTGATGATGTCGCACATGGCCGAACCGGCTCGCCTCGCCGAACAGGCGAAAATGATGGAATCGTATGGGGCGCAGTGCGTTTACGTCACCGATTCCGGTGGCCGGCTGACCATGAACGGTGTCCGTGACCGGGTTCGCGCCTACCGTCAGGCGCTCGATCCGGGTACCGAGATCGGCATTCACGCGCACGAGAACCTCTCGCTCTCGGTGGCCAATTCGGTGGTGGCGGTCGAAGAAGGCGTCACCCGGGTCGATGCCTCGCTCGCCGGACACGGCGCGGGGGCGGGCAACTGCCCGATCGAACCCTTCGTCGCGGTCGCCGACCTGGCCGGCTGGAAGCACAACTGCGATCTGTTCGCTCTGCAAGACGCCGCCGACGACCTGGTGCGGCCGCTGCAGGATCGTCCGGTGCGGGTAGACCGCGAAACCCTCACCCTCGGGTACGCCGGGGTCTACTCGTCCTTCCTGCGCCATGCCGAAACGGCGTCGCGGCGCTACGGCATCGACGTGCGCACGATCCTGCTCGAGGTGGGACGCCGCGGACTGGTCGGCGGACAGGAGGACCTGATCGTCGACATAGCCCTGGACCTGCTCCCCGCCGCCGACAGGGCGACAGCCCTTTCCTGACGTGTGAAACGAGAAAGGCCCGGTCCATCAGGACCGGGCCTTTCCGCATTCAGAGGGTGCCGTTTTCGATGTCGCGTTTCAGCGCCGCCTGGTACGCCTGGTGGGATGAGACGCCGTTGTCGACGGTGAAGTTGATGAGCAGCGGGTTGGCGATGAAGGTGAGGTGCTCGTTCACCGAGGTGGTGCCGTTGCCGTTGTCGACGAAGGTGACCTTCTGATGGGTGATGACGCCGGGCGAGTCGTAGCTGTCGGTGAGGTAGTAGTGATCGACCGGGTAGAGGCGCTGTTCGGCCTGGGTTTTCGCGGGGTAGTCGACCGAGCCCATCGGGATGTTCTCCAGCGCGGTGAAATCGATGGTCTCGGTGGCGCCGTCGGTGCAGGTGCGATGCACGATGATGTCCTTCAGGAACGGATGCCGCCCGATGTCGTTGCGCAGGTTCGAGTACACCGTCCATACCTTGGCGATCGGCGCATTGATGGTGATCGGCAGATCGACCGTCCGCGACGACGTGCCGGACGACGGACTCTTCTGCTCGGCCTGGTACGTGGCCCAGCCGGTCTGCCAGCCGGCGGTGTAGGCGTTCGGGGTGTCGGTACAGGTCGGTGCGGAATCCGCCTGCGCCACCGGTGAACCCGCCGCGAACGACAGGGCCATTGCGCATCCCACAAGATATTTCACGGGCGGACTGTAACGTGTTCTCGCGCCCGATCGCGAGGCGCTCCCGAATTCGAGACCGAACCGTATGAATTGTGCTGTGCGGCCCGCCTACCAGCAATGCACGGTCCGAATGACCGTCCGGCCGGCCGGCCGTCGGAAGGACGAGCCGGCCGGACCCGCGTCAGCTCCGCGCGGCCGGCACGCCGAGCAGCGCGGCCAATCCCGCAGCGGTGCCGGGGAATCGCTCGAGCAGGCCGGCTACCTCGTGGTTTCCGGCCGGGCCGGCCTCCTGCCAGCCGCCCTCGATGCCGAGCAGTCCGCTGAGTGCGTCACACGTGGCGGGGTGGGCGGCCAGCAGTTCGGTGACCGGCCCGCGCGGTGCGGCGGCCACCGGCGGTGCGGCCGTGGTGAATTCGGCCGACCAGGGCGGGACGAAGGCGTCCACGGCGGGCAGCGCGCCGGGGAAGGTACGGCCCGCTTCCCGGACCAGGCCCGGGATCAGATCGCCCGCCTGATCCTTCAGGGTGGTGATCAACTTCGGCAGCCAGGGCAGCAGTACCGTGTCCGGCAGCGTGCCGAAGGCCTTCGACAACAGCTCCACCACAAAGGGTTTCAGTGCCGGAGCCGGGTCGATGGCCCGCACGAAGCCGCTCACGTACTGCGGAACCGTCGGCAGCACCAGCGGATTGGCCAGCATCCCGTCGCACCGCGCGCGCAGCTCGGCCATGGTCAGCAGGCCGAGCTGGAACCGCGCCGCCCACAGCAGGGCCACCTTGGCCGGCGCCTCCGGATGTGATTGCAGCACCGCCAGTTCCAGCTGGGTGTGATCGCAGCCCAGTGACAGCGCCAGGTTCTCCATCCCGAACAGGAAGCCCAGCATGGCCGCCACCTGCGCCGGCCCGGTCTCCTCGGCGGCGAAGGCGGTGGGCAGCAGGGTGCAGTAGTGCGCGTACCCGGCTGTCACGAACCGTTCGCACCACGCCGGTAGGCCGTCCTCGGTGGAGCGGAAGTAGTTGAGCAGCACCCGGATCCGCCGCAGCACGACGGGCGCGTCGTCCACTGTCCGTTCGGCGGCGAGGAGTTCGACCGCGCGCCGGCCCAGCTCGTCGGCGAGCCGGACCGAGCCCAGATATACCAGCGCGTCCTCGACCGCGCCCAGCGCCACGGCCGCGGTCGCGTCCGGCGCGGCGACCGCGCGCCGCAGGCGCTGCTCCAGCACCTGCTCCACCGACACGCCCTCGTACCCGAGCTCCACCAGTGAGCGCTGGTGTTTGCCGAGCCCGATGTCCCAGCTCTCCTGGATCGAGGTCTCACCCAGTCCGCGCGAGCCCATGATGGGCCGCAGCGCGTCCTGCGGCAGCAGCCTGCGCAGCAGCCACAGCAGATCCGAGCACGGCCGCAGGTCCGGATTCGCCTTCAGGTCCAGCAGCGCGCGTTGCAGCGTCCGCTTGGACAGATCCAGTCCCAGCGGTGCCAGCCGGTCGAGCACATCGCGGGCCAGCGGCGGCAGCGCCGCGTACCCGACCTGGCCGATGCGGTCGCCGCCGAGCAGGATCTCGCACAGTCGCCGCACATCCCGCCGCCCCGGTACCCGGTCCTTCTCGAGGCAGGTGACGGCCGCGTCCTGGAAGTCGTACGGCGCCGGACGGGCACGATTGCGCAAGCCCGCCAGCAGGATCGAGGTCTCGAAGATGGCGATGGCGTCGGCGGTGCTGGCCAGGTAGCCGTTGCGCCGGGCCAGCCGGACGATATCCACCGACCACTCCAGGAGCTCGGCCTCGTCGAGCGGGTCCAGGACCGGTGGCCGGGACAGGAAGCCCGAAAGCCGGTCCGTCACTTCGGCTTCCGCTTCCGCCGGAAGTGGCGGCTGCTTGGCGCGCTTCTTCGCTCCCTGCTGGCCTTCCAGCTGGAACGACTGCAATTTGCCGCGCCGCAAGCCCTTCGCCCAGGTGGCCGCCGCGATCGACACCGCGCCGCCGGCCAGCCCGAACTGCGCCTCGATGGCGGAGTGGCTGGACGGGATCAGCCCGTAGTGCCATTTCGTGGCCGAGCGCGGCGAGATCTCGAACGGCTCCGACGCAGCCAGTCCGAACTGTTCGACGGGGCTGGCCGCATGGGCCGCGCCGCACACGTACAACGCCTGCGCCGGATCGATCTCGTTGGCGGCCAAGTGTTCCCGCATGCGGGTCCACATGTACCGTTCGCGGTCCTCGTCCTCGACGGTGCTGCCGCGCCGCAGCCGGCGGAACAGGCTGCCGATCATCACCATGACCTGACGGTAGGTGTCGTAGTCGGCGTCCACGAGGGGCTGCTCGACGTACTGGTCCCACCATTCCGACCAGTGCCGGACCTTGCCGTGGTGCAGCAGGTGTTCTTCCAGTTCGGCGAAACGCGGTCGCAGATCACCGATTTCGAGGCCGACCGCGCCGCCGTGCAGGCCGTCGTCCTCGGCCTGCTCGCCGTCGGCGGGTGTCTCGGACTGCTTCGCCTCGGGAGCCCACTGGAAGACATGATCGGTGGACCGATCCACCAGCACCAGTTCGACGCCCGGCGTATCGAGCGCGTAGGCGATGGCCTGGTACTCGGCCGATGATTCGGTGATCGGCGCGACCACCGACAGCGGCGCCCATTCCGCGGGGAAGCCCTCGATCTCGGTGGCGAAGGCCTGCAGCGCAATCGGCAGGCGGCAGTTGCGCAGCTCGTCCAGCAGCGGCCGCATGTCCTCGCACAATTCCAGGTAGATGACGCTCGGCTGCTTCTCGCGCAGCCGTCGCACCATGGCCAGACCGGAGGCGGGCGAGTGGTGGCAGACCGGGAAGATCTCCAGCCGCTCCGACAGCGCCCGGTCGACATCGTCGACGATGCCCGCCAGGATGTCGCCCGCCGCCCCGGGTGCGCCGGCGAACGCGACGGCCGCGTCCGCCAGCTGATCCCGCAGCGCGGCAAAGGTATTCGGCGCGGGCCGGGTGTCGGGCACGCTCACGGCTCCACCTCGCTGGCGCTCGGTTCCGCCCTGCGCGTGGGCGCGCTGTGTCGATGGTTCGCTCGCAAGCTCGCTCACGACAGCCTCGCGATCGCTGCCCGGCCGCCCTCGAGGAATTCGCCCCAGGCGGCATCGCCCTTCTTGTCCTTGGTGCGCGGCTCGACGACGCCGTGCAGGTACTTGTTGAGAATGGCCAGGTCCTCGGGCGTGCGCCGGGCCAGCGACCCGACCAGCGAACCGGCGAGGGTCTCCGCGCGCAGTTCCTTCGCACCGAAGAACTGGCTGTGCAGGATGGCGTCCTCGAGTACGCCGATCTGCTCGGCGGTGGACAGCGCCGACTCCAGCTTGTCGTCGTCGCTGGTGGCGGCCGCCGCGGCGGCGCGCAGATCGGCGAAGCTCTCCAGCAGGATGTCCAGCAGCGTGGGCGGCAGTTCCAGCTCGATGGAGTGGCGACGCAGCAGTTCCGCGGTGCGGAAGCGCACGATCTCCGCCTCACTCTTCTTGTTGGACACCATCGGAATTCGCACGAAGTTGAAGCGCCGCTTGAGTGCCGAGGACAGGTCGTTCACGCCGCGGTCGCGGCTGTTGGCGGTGGCGATGATGGAGAAGCCCGGCTGCGCGAACACCACATTGTCGTCATCGAGCTCGGGGATCGAGACGTACTTCTCCGACAGGATGGAGATCAGCGCATCCTGCACATCGCTGGTGGACCGGGTGAGCTCCTCGAAGCGGCCGATCACGCCCTGCTCCATGGCGGTCATGATCGGGGACGGGATCATCGACTCCCGCGATTGACCCTTGGCGATGACCATGGAGATGTTCCACGAGTACTTGATGTGGTCCTCGGTGGTGCCGGCGGTGCCCTGCACCACCAGCGTGGAATTGCGGCTGATGGCCGCCGACAGCAGCTCGGCCAGCCAGCTCTTGCCGGTACCCGGATCGCCGATGAGCAGCAGACCCCGGTCCGAGGCCAGCGTGACAATGCTGCGCTCGACGAAACTGCGGTCACCGAACCACTTTTGCTCCACATGGCGGTCCAGTCCGTCGGCGCGTTCGGACCCGAGTATGAACAGCCGCACCATCTTCGGGCTCAGCCGCCACGCGAACGGCTTGGGGCCGTCGTCGATGGACTCCAGCCAATCCAGTTCTTCGGCGTACTTGACCTCGGCGGGGGCGCGCAAAACGTCGTTCATGATGGCTGGTCTCCTAGTCGAGAAAGTTCTTGAGTTCGTGCACGAGCTTCTGGATGCGTCCGGAAATCACCGGGGTGCCAAGATTTTTGAACCGCTCGCGGAACCACGGGTTGACGCTCTGGTGGCCGGAGCTGTTCACCGAGCCGACCGGGATGAGCTTCACCCCGGAGCGGTGCACCGCCTCCATGGCCTCGAACAGCGGCTGGGAGCGATCGAACTCGTAGAAGTCCGAAATCCACACCAGCACGGTGTTCTTCGGGTCGGTGATCTTGGGCTGGGCCATGGCCATGGCGATCGGGCCGTCGTTGCCGCCACCGAGGTTGGTGCGCAACAGCACCTCGAACGGGTCGTGCACCCACGGGGTGAGATCCAGGGCGCGGGTGTCGTAGGCGATGAGATGCACATCCACCTTGGGCAGGCCCGCGAAGATCGACGCCAAGATGGTGCAGTTCACCATGGAGTCGACCATGGAGCCGGACTGGTCCACCACCACGATCATGCGGGCGGGGACGGTGCGCTTGGCGGTCTGGCGGTAGTAGAGCCGGTCGACGTACAGCCGCTCGTCCTGGGGGTTCCAGTTGGGCAGGTTCTTCCAGATGGTCCGATCCACATCCAGATTGCGCAGGATCCGCTTGGGCGGGACCGAGCGGTCGACGGTGCCGACGCTGGTCTGCTGCACCTGGGTACGCAGCACTTCGGCGACCTCGTCGATGTAGCGGCGGATGAGGCGTTTGGCATTGGCCAGGGCCACGCCGGACAGATTGTGCTTGTCGCGCAACAGTTGTTCGATGAGCGACATGCTCGGGGTGAGCTGGGCGGCCAGGTGCGGATCGGCGAGCACCTCGCGCAGCCGCATGCGGGACACCAGCTCACCTTCCAGACCGGTGAGCACGCCTTGCACGGCGCCGGCCTGCTCCTCGCCCAGGCAGCGCCGCAGCCAGTTCGCATCGGACTGCCAGCCCGCCAGCTGGGTGGCGCTGACCTGGCCGGCGCCGGTGGCGAAGACGTTCAGCAGCAGCTTGGAAACCAGTGCGGCGGTGCGGACATCGGCCGCGCCGATGGATTGGGGCGCGGCGTCTTCGATCTCGGTCCCGGCGGCTTCGGCCTCGGTCCCGCCGTTTTCGGCTGCCGGTCCCTCGGTCGCGGAGTCCCCGGTTTCGGAGAAGTCGAGGCTTTCGAACTCCGCCTGCATCTCCGGATAGCGTTGCACCACATTGTCGATGGAGATGCCGGGATCGAGCACGGCGAGCGGCAGACCCAGATCGTCGACGATGCCCGCGCTGGCCTGCTCCAGCGCCGGTTGCTGATCTCCGGCGAAGACACCGGCCAGAAGACGCCAGTACAGGATCTGGCGTCGCGTTTCATGATTCGTCATTTGCGCAGCAACCGTCCCGCGCGCTCGCGCAGCACCGCCACGGCATCGCCCGACTTGGCCTGTGCCTTGGCGACTTTCGGATCCGTCGGGCCGAGCGCCCATTCACCGTTGTGGAAGGCGGTGAGCGCACCCTTGACCTTGCGCTGCACGGCCAGCGGCCGCACCGACCAGACGCCCGCATCCCAGCGCAGCAAGCCGATCATGGCGCTGGACCCGGTCACCCCGGCCGGAGTGAGCGGACCGGCGGACGGCAGCGCGTCCAGCTCCACCCGGATCCGCTGGTCACCCATCTCCAGTACGCCGTCGCGGAACCGGTACCCCTCGAGCACAACCGGTTCGGCGATGTGCACCGGATCGCGATCCAGCGGCGCGACGGCCGGGGCCTGCGCCTGCGGCAGTTGCACGGTGGCGGTGACGAACGGATCGGCGGCCTCCCCAGCCTTCGCCCGATCGTCCTCCCACAGCAGGTCCCCGGCCGCCGTCAGCGGCATATCGGTGAGCTCCAGCGCCCGCTGCCCGGCCAGCGCGGTGAGCAACTGGCGATGCGCACCCAGCAGCTGCCACACCGCCGGTCCCACAATGGTGTCCACCTTGGCCGCCGCCACCGACACCCGCACCCGGCGGGCCGGTGCGCCCGCGACCTCGAGCACGCCGTGCACCTGCGCCTGTACCGCGGTCCCGTGCTCGTGCAGATCCACGCCGAGCGGGAGCAGGCGACCCGAAACCGGTTCGGTGGCAGTGGATTCCGCGCCGCGCCAAGACAGCAGCAGGGCCCGCGTCCACAGATCGGCCCAGCGTCGCGCGGGCACCCGGTCCATGGTGGCGATCGGCGCGGACGCGCCCAGTTCGGCGGTGAAGCCGTCCAGTAGCATCGCCAGTCGCCGCAGCGCGGGTTCGGCCAGCAGCGACTCCACGGTCTGATCCGCGGCCGCCACCAGGTCATGGTCCACGCCGCGCCATCCGGCGATGGCCAGTTCACCCAGCCAGGCGCGCGAACCCGCCGCGAGCGGGCTCGGCGCGGCCGCATCCGGCGTGGCCGTCCACTCGGATCGATTGCGGCCCATGGCCGTATCGGCCTGGTCGACCAGTGCGTCGTGCACCGCGCCCAGCAGGGCGGCCCGGGCGGCGGCCAGCGCCGACAGCTCATCCGCGCTGATCGCCCCCGTGCTCACCTTCGACACCGCCGCCGAAACCGCCTCGGCCAGAGGCGAACCCGCGACCGTCGCGGCCAGTGCGGCCAGCGCCGCGCTCTGCGGTTCGGAAACCCGGGCGAAGCCATTGACCAGAGCGGAATCGAACCCGCTCACCGCGTCCAGGGCTGCCTCGACACCGGCGGGCGCATCCACCAGCGCGGCCAGTTGTACCGCCTGCATCAGCGACCCACCCCCGCCGGGAACCAGTGCAGCTCCGGAATCGGTGTCGCGCTACCCGGCAGCTCCAGATAGGTCAGATGCCGCAGGAACCGGCCGAACACCGCGGCGGCCGGAGCCGGATCACGAGTTCCATTGAGACAGTGGCCAAGTCGAGATCCCTCCGGGACTTCGACGCGCAGGAACCGTGCCACCCGATCCTGCCCGTACTGGAGCACCGCTTCATCGATCAGCGCGTCCAGATGCTTGCAGGCCCACCCCTGGTTCAACCCGCCGCACGGCCGGTTGTTGTTGGTGCTGCAGCTCAGCCCGTGCGTCCCCGCGGTCACCGATGCCACGTACACCCGTGAGATATCGGAGCCACTCGACACCACCCCTTGCAGGCGTCCGTCGGCCAGCTCGACGAACGGCACCTTGTTCAATTTCCGCGGCGCGACAGCGGGCAGAACCCGCACCACAGAAGCGCTTTCCCAAGCCGGTTCACCCGGCGTGGCACTCGGATTCGAGGCCATCGTTCTCCCTCCCGGTCGATCACGATGCGCCCAAGGTATGTGACCCCACCGACAAGTCCTGCCCCACCCCCGAATCGGCTGGTGAGGACCCCTTCTCGCGGCAGCTCCCGCACCCATCCGCCGACGCCGGCGCCTGCCGTGAACGGAGCCCCGCCGCTCGAATCGGACGTATTTCACTGACTCGCAACGTAATTCCGATATCTGGCGCGGGAAGCTGTGCAATTCATCGCCATTCGCCTCGCCCGGTGCCGTGATTCGGCTCGTCAACCGGCAACGGTCACTCGGATTTCCGTCGTATCCGTGCCAATGGATGGTCCCCTCGGCTCCACGAAGATCGGCGCGCTCGGCAACCCGCCGCGCGATAAAATCGATCATGGCTCGGGGTTTCAGCTCGGGGTGATGCGCAATGGGTGATCGGCCGACCGGCGATGCCACCGCTGCCTTCGATCCATTGGCCGATCGGGCGGTGCGTGAGCGGTCGAGCGCGCCGATCGCGAGTGACGAACTCGGGCCGGGCGATCGGATCGACGATTTCGATCTGCTGCTGGAGCTGGGCCACGGCTCGTTCGCCACGGTGTTCCTGGCGCGGCAGCGCTCGATGCAGCGACTGGTGGCGGTGAAGGTGTCCACGGACCACGGCATCGAACCCCAGACGCTCGCCCGGCTGGAGCACGAGTACATCGTTCGGGTCTACGACCAGCGGGTGCTGCCGGAGCGCGGGCTGAAACTCCTGTACATGCAGTACCTGCCGGGAGGAACGCTGGCGGCGGTGCTGAAGCGGGTCCGCGAGACCCCGCCGGAGCTACGCAGCGGGCGGTTGCTGCTGAACGCCGTGGACGCGGCATTGGAGGAGAAGGGCGAGATCCGCACCACGGGCCTGCGGGTGCGTGAGGAAATCGCCGCCCTGTCGTGGCCGGAGACCGTGGCCTGGCTCGGACGCCGGCTCGCCGAGGCACTGGACTACGCCGAGCGACAGGGTGTACTGCACCGCGACATCAAGCCCGCGAACGTCCTGCTCTCCGCTGACGGTGTGCCGAAGCTGGCCGATTTCAATATCAGTTTCAGCGACCACCTCGCGGGCAGCAGTCCGGTGGCGTACTTCGGCGGGTCCTTGGCCTACATGTCGCCCGAGCATCTGGCGGCGAGCCACCCGTCGCTGCCCGGCACGGTCGACGACTTGGACACGCGCAGTGACATCTACGCCCTCGGCGTCGTGTTGTGGGAGCTGCTGACCGGCCGGCGACCGTTCCTCCGGGTCGAGGCGAAGGATTCGCAGGACTATGTCGAGCAGGAACTCGCGATCCGCCGCCGCCCGATCGCCGAGGAATTCCTGGACGACCTGCCCGCCGACTGCCCCGCCTCGCTGCGCCGCGTGCTGTTGACCTGCCTGTCGCCACGACGGGACGATCGGTGGGCCAATGGCGCGGAGCTGGCTCAGCAATTCGAGCTGTGCCTCGACCCCCGGGCCCGGGATCTGGTCGACCCACCGCAACACTCCCGGCGGCCGACTGGACCGCTGTGGCCGCTGCCGATGATCGCGATAGCGATCGGAATACCGAATGTGGTGGCGGCTGGGTACAACTATTACTACAACAAAATGCTCATCGTCAGTAAGCTCGCGCCCGCAGCTCAGCGGTCCTTCGACTATGTCGCCTCGGTGCTGTATCCGCTCGCTATCGCGGTGGGCGGAATCCTGATTCTCTACGCGTCGCGCCGCCTCATTGTCGTACCCATTGGTTTGCGGCTCGGATGGAACTACAGCGACCAGACCCTCACTCGGACGCGTATCGATGCGCTGCGGCTCGGTAGCCGGGCGGCGCGGATTGCCTTCGTGTTCTGGGTGCTCTGCGGCGTGATCGTCCCGGTGATGCTGAACCTGATCGCCGGCGGCGTTCCACGTGGCACCTACGTGCATTTCCTGCTGTCGGTCGTAGTGTGCGGCGCAATCGCGGTGGCGTATCCGTACTTCGCGGTCACCTGGTACGTGGTGCGGTGCCTGTATCCCGTCTTCCTCGTGCACGGACGGTCCGACGCCGCCGATATCGACCACCTGGGCCGCCTCGCCGGGCGCACCGGTTTCTACCTCACCGTGGCGGCCGCGGTGCCGCTGGTCGGCGTGACCGGCATAACCTTCCTGCCGGGCGCGGAGATCGAATCCATTATCTGGGCGGTCCGGATCCTGTGCATCGGCGGCATCATCGGCTTCGTGCTCGCCTATCTGCTCTACGGCGTCATCGAGAAAGATATCGAGGCGCTCGAACGTGTTGCCTCCGCATCCGATACGTGTGCCGCGGGCACGGACGAGCCGAGCCCCGATACGGCATCGGAGTCGTCTCGGCGGCAGGACTAGCGGTCGGGAGCCCCACACGGGCGCGGCGGCTGCGCTGGTCCGAGCGGTGCGCGCGGCGGTCCGCGACCGGCATCGATCCCCATTGGCGAGTCTCGGTGGGTGCGGGTGCACGCCTGGGAGGGGACGCCGATAATGTGATGGCGGATGAGTTGTTCTACCGCTGTTGCTGACCCGAAGTCGCTGACCCGCCGTTTCGGGCGGGTGATGTGGCTGGTTCCGGCGTTGTGTGTGGCCTCCACCGCGCTGTGCCTGATGCTGCCCGTGTGGCCGTTCAAGCAGATCACCGGTGGGTTCATCGACCTGCAGGTGTATCGGCTGGGCGTGCAGACGCTATGGCACGGCGGGGATATGTACGGGCAGTTGCCGCAGACCACGATCGGGATCGGGCTGCCTTTCATCTATCCGCCGTTCTCCGCGCTGGTGCTGTCGCCGTTCGCGGCGTTGCCCTGGGACGTGGCTCGCACCGGGTTCTTCGTGACCTCAGTGGCCGCGCTGGCGATTTCGTTCTATCTGGTGGCGCTGCGGGTGTGGCCGGGGGAGAGCCGGCAGCGGCTCGGGCTGTGGGTGACCGCCTGCGCCACGCCGCTGGCCCTGCTGCTGGAGCCGACCCACTCGACGCTGGATTTCGGGCAGGTCAATCTGCTGCTGATGGTGCTCGTGGTGGCCGACTGCCTGACGGAGAAGCCGAAGTGGCGGCGCGGCATGCTGATCGGCATCGCGGCCGCGGTGAAGCTGACGCCGGCCGCGTTCATCCTCTACTTCCTGATTCGCCGTGATTACAAGGCCGCCGTCACGGCCGCGATCACCGGTGCCGTCGCGACCGCGCTGACCTTTGCCGTATTGCCGCAGGCGTCGGTGAAGTACTGGTTCGGCGGGTTGGGCAATGTGTCGGGGCTCAGCGGTTCGGCATTCCATACCAATCAGTCGATTCAGGCGGTGCTGGCTCGGTTCGAGATCCACAAGCCACTGCTCACGATTCTGTGGCTGGTGCTGAGCGCCGCACTGCTGGCGCTGGTGGTGCCCGCCATGCGCCGCGCGGTGGACTTCCCGCCGCTGGCCCTCGGGATCAACGCGGTCTTCACGCTGCTGGTGTCCCCGATCTCCTGGTCGCACCACTGGATCTGGATCGCCCCGGCCCTGCTGGCGATGCTCGGATACGCGACCCGGTTGCCCTGGCGCCGTGCCGCGGGCTGGTACCTGGTCACCGCGATCACGGCCGCGATCTTCGTGATCGGCCCGCAGAACTGGCTCCCGGACGGTGAACATCGCGAATCGCACTGGACGCCTTGGCAGCACCTGATCGGCAACACCTACGTCTGGTTCAGCGTGCTGCTGGTGGCGCTGTTCCTGCTCAGCACCCGGCGTGTGCAGCCGGTCGACCAGAACCATGCGGTTGGTGCGCTGGTCCGTTAGGCCCCTTCCTGTTTCATCATTTCCGGTATCAGCTCGCGGTACTGCGCCGCGGCTGCCACGGCCGGGATGGTTGACGGCGGTACGGGTGTGGCGCATGGTGGGCCGATGGGCGATGACGTGCGGGCCGGGCTGAAGTTCTCCAGTCTCGACAGTCCCTTGTTCGACGGGGCAGAGGCCACCAAGGGCGATTTGATCGACTACCTGGAGGCGATCGGCGAGCGGATGGTGCCGTCATTGCGGGAGCGGCCGCTGTCGGTGGTGCGGGTGCGGCCGGGGCAGGAGCCGTTCATGCAGAAGAACCTGCCCAAGTACACACCGGAGTGGGTGCGGCGGGTGACGCTGTGGGCGGGCAGCTCGAAACGGGAGGTGTCCTACGCGCTCTGCGATGACGTGCGGACGTTGCTGTGGTTCGGCAATCAGCGCGCGGTGGAGTACCACGTGACACTGCTGTACGCGGCGGGTCTCGCCGACTATTCCGGCAGCCCAACGCATCTCGTGCTGGATATCGACCCGGCGCCCGATCAGCCCTTCGCCCAGGTGGTCGGGGCCGCGCAGCTCATTCGGGAAGCGCTGGCGGCGGACGGGCTGGCGGGCGCGGTGAAAACCAGTGGCTCCAAGGGCGTGCACATCTTCGTCCCGGTGGTGCCGGGCGTCGATCTCGAGGATGCCGCGGCGGCGACCCGGGCGATCGCCGCGCGTGCCGAGCGGCTCGATCCGCAGCTCGCCACCACGGCGTTCATTCGAGAAGACCGGGGCGGCAAGGTCTTTCTCGATTCGACCCGCGCCGGCGGCGCGACGGTGGTGTCGGTCTACAGCCCGCGGATTCGCCCGGGCGCGACCGTCTCGTTCCCGGTCGTCTGGGCGGACCTGCCCGACATCGACCCGCACGATTTCACGATTCGCACGGCGGCCAAGATGCTCGGCGACCGCGATCCCTGGGCCGAGGCCATGCCCGAACCCCAATCTCTCCCAGCCGATCTCATCGCCGAGGGACACACCATCCCGGTGGCGCGGGTGCAGGCCATGCACGAGGGCAAGCGCCGCGCCCGCGCCCGCCGTGAGAACTGACTCAGGCCAGGCACGCCGACCGGCACCCACACCACGGTGGACACCACCGGCAGCACGAGCACCCGGCTCAGGCCGGCCAGGCCCATGAGGGTGGCGGGCCCGAATTCGGCCGGCCAGACGATCGTCGCGGGACGATCCGGAATGGTGAGTTCGAGAGTCATGGATGAATCCGCATCCATTCGAGAAAGGCACGCGGAAATAGGCGAGTGGCAGGTGCGTCGCCGAATATCGGAAAGTCACAAATCGTCCGCCGCGTCGCCGATCGCATGATTCGGGCGGTTCGCCTACGCTGGTCGGCGTGATGAGAGCGGCAGGCGCGGTGGCGGGGATCGCCCTGATCGGGGCGGCGATCGCGGGCTGCGGCGGCTCGTCGAATCAACGGGCGGCCCCGGCGACGACCACATCCAGGGCGGCGGTGATGCCGGCACCGAACACCATCGGACTGTGCGGCGGGGTGGCCGATGCCGATGTCGGCCAGGCGACCGGGCTCAATGGGCTGCAGCGAGTGGCGGTGAATCCGCTGGGATGTGCATGGCAGCGGCCCGCGGGCGGTGACTACGCGGTGGTATTCCACTGGTTCCGGGGCAGTCCGCTCGCGGACCGGCGGACTCAGATCACCGACGCGCGCCCGTCCGACGTTCAGGTGGGCGGGCAATCCGGCATCGAATGGCAGGGGCCGCAGTCGTGCGAGGTGGCACTTCCGTTCGGGGACAGCGATTTCATCGATTGGTCGGAGCGGGCCGCGATTACCGAGACCGCCAAGGAGCCCTGCAAGGGACTGGAACAGCTGGCGGCGTCCACTCTGACGAAGGCCGGGCAGGGGTAATGCGTCGGGTTCGAACGCCAATCGCCTTGGCGGCCTTACTGATCGCCGCACTCTCGGGGTGCTCGCAGGGTCCGAAGGAATCGCCCGTGCGCGCCGCCGACGCCCCGAACCTGCTGGCCGGCTGCGGCCCGCTGGAGGATCAGAAGATCGCGAGCAACCTGCACGTCTCGGGCATCAGACAGCAGAGCGCCCCCACCATCTGCAACTGGACCGCCACCAGTCCGAACGGCGGTGCGGTCGACATCACCTACGCCTGGCTGGAGAACGACACCCTGAGCCGTGAGGTCCAGATCGCTGATCAATTCGGTTATCAGGTCGAGCGTTTGGTGATCAAGCACTTCGGCGGCATGTACTGGCGTGACCCGAAGGATCCGAGCACCTGCGCCGTGACCGCCTCCGACACCGGCACCGTCACCTGGTGGGTCCAGAACCGCGACCACGCGGCGCAACCGGACCCGTGCGCGGGGGCCATGACTCTCATGCAGGCCACCCTCTCGGTAGACGGTGTGTGACCGTTCCCAACCTGCTGCCGGACAAGAAGACAGCGGCGGTGAGGGTCGAGACCCTCATCGCCGCAACGGGTTTCACCGAAACAATCGCACTCGCCCGCTAGACGGCAGGCGCCGCGCCGGCGGGAGCCGGGGTGGAGTCGGGCGCGGACAGGCGCTGGGCCAGGCCGATGCCGACCGCGATGGCGGCGGGTACGCCGGTCAGCACCAGACCGGCCGCCGCACCCAGCGGAATGCCGATGGCGGCGCCCGTGAGGCCGCCCGCGATGCCGGTCGGCACCGACATGACCGTGACGCCGGCGATGGCGCCGCCCGCGGCGCCGATGGCGCAACCGGCCGCGCCGCCGATGAGGGTGCCGATCAGGGTGCCCATCGAGGTGGCCAGACCGAACTGGTTGACCGCCGCGGCGAACGCGGCATCCTGGTCGGCCTGGCTCGCGACGGTCTTCGGCACCGGCGCGGACAGGGCAGGGGCGGGGACGGTGGCGGCCAGGGTGTACGCGGTGATTTTCCTCATTGGCGAACCTCCGAAATTCTGGGTGGATGATTTCGAATGAGGGTGGAAAGGCCAGCACGTATTACACGGCCGCGTCATGGGGATACGCATCGTGCGTGGTGTGGTGAAAGGTCAGAGTCGTGTGGCGTGTTTCCACCCGCAAACGGGTGAGTGGAACGGATCACTCGGATACGGACTATCGCCGGGGGTCATGGGTCGTCCTCACCTCCTTGCGGCCGGAGCGCACGAGGGCGCTGACCAGGGTGCACCCGAGGAGTCGCCACGGCAGCAGGCCGGAGGGCGAGCACCCCTCTCGTCAGAGCTTCGGCACTGTACGACGTATCCCCAATGACAATGACGTTGGGAAGCCACTTCGGGTGACCCCTTAATCCGGGGAAACCTGTCCTAACCCTGGGCGTCTCTCGACGTCGTCGGATCAGTGGCCTGTGTTCGTACAGGAGCCTCGCCTAGCGAGGTGCTGATTGACGCCGCAAAGTCTGGCAGTAGAGGATTGATTCGTCAAATTCGGACATGCAATGTTCGCCCGTGGCCGCCGGAATTCCGGGTCGCCGAGTCAGGAGCGCATATGACCGAACCCACAGTATCGTCGAAGCCGGAATCGGTTGCGACGGTGCATCTGTCGCAGTTGCTGAAGGCGCCGGTGATCGCCGCGTCGGGGGAGACCATCGGCCGCGTGGACGACCTCATCGTGCGCCTGCCGGGTGGCGAAGCCTATCCGCCGGTGATCGGCGTGGTCGTCGGGATGGGCGGGCGCGATGTGTTCGTCTCCGCCGAACGTATCCGGCTGTTCGGAGCCGATCGCATCGTTCTCTCGGTCAACAAGGTCGACCTGCGGTCCTTCGAGCGGCGTGCGGGTGAGGTGCTGCTGCGCGCGGACATCCTGGGTCACCGGCTGATCGATGTGGAGGCGGTGGAGCTGGTGCGCGCCTACGATGTCGAACTCGATCGGGTCGGCGTGCCCGACGACTCCGGTTCGGGCTGGGTGCTGGCGCGACTGGACACCCGCCGCCCGGCTCGCCTGTTCGGGCTGATCAAGTCCGGCGGCGGTCACGCCTCCCGGGATTGGAAGGCGTTCGAGCCGCTGATCGGCCATGAGCAGTCGCTGACCCAGCGGCTCAGCAGCCGGTTGCGCGGGCTCAAGCCCGCTGAGATCGCCGACCTGCTGGAGGACGCGGACAAGCACGAGCAGGACGAGATCCTGGATCAAGTGCACGACGACCCTGAACTGGAGGCGGATGTCTTCGAGGAGCTCGACTCCGACAAGTCCAGCCGCCTGCTCAACGACATGTCCGATGCGGAAGTCGCGGCGCTGCTCGGGCGCATGCGCGCCGACGACGCGGCCGACTCCGTCATCGAACTCAAGCAATCGCGCCGCCGGCGGGTGCTCGACCTGATGCCGCCCGGGCAGCGCGTCAAGGTCGTCACGCTGATGGGGTTCAATCCCGACAGCGCCGGCGGGCTGATGAACGTCGACTTCGTCTCGTGTCCGCTGGACGCTACGGCGGCACAGGCGCTTTCGGTGGTCTCCGCCGCACACGCATTGCAGCCGGAGGCCCTGCTGAAAGTGCACGTACTCGACTCCGGCCGGCTGGTGGGCGTGGTCTCGGTGATCGCGCTGCTGCAGGCCGACCCGGCGACGCCGGTCGCCGGCCTCATGGACGACGATCCGGTGCGGGTCGCGCCCGAGACCGATATCACCGACATCGCCCTGTTGATGGCCGATTACAACCTGTACGCCGTGCCGGTGGTGGACGACGCCGATCGGGTGCTCGGCGTGGTCACCGTCGACGATGTGCTCGAGGATGTCATTCCTGACGACTGGCGGCGTCGTGAGCCCGCGCCCCGGCCGGCCCGGCCGGTCGCGACCGGATCCGGCGACGACTCGGACGGCGCGGCACGGCCATGACCGATGCCGAGGAGAACCGTTCCGCGAATCGTCGGTCGGCCGTGCTGGATTCGGCGCACCTGGGCGATATCGAGGGCGCGCTCGGCAAGATCAAGATCGGTGACATCGAGCATTCGCGCACGTTCAAGACCCGGATGCTGACGCTGCTGGCCATTATCGGCCCCGGGCTGATCGTCATGGTCGGTGACAATGACGCCGGCGGTGTCGCCACCTACGCGCAGGCCGGGCAGAACTACGGCTACAGCCTGCTGTGGGTGCTGCTGCTGTTGATCCCGGTACTGATCGTCAACCAGGAGATGGTGGTTCGCCTGGGCGCGGTCACCGGCGTCGGGCATGCGCGGCTCATCAACGAGCGCTTCGGCCGCGGCTGGGGCTGGTTCTCGGTGGGCGATCTCTTCGTTCTGAACTTTCTCACCATCGTGACCGAGTTCATCGGTGTCAGCCTGGCCGCGGAGTATTTCGGCATCTCGAAGTACGTCGTGGTGCCGGTGGCGGCCGCGGCGCTGGTGGCGATCATGGCCACCGGCAGCTTCCGGCGGTGGGAACGGGCGATGTTCGTATTCATCCTGATCACCCTGCTGCAGATTCCGATGCTGTTGCTGTCGCATCCCGACTGGGGCCGCGCCGCAAAGGATTTCGTGGTGCCCGGTGTCGAGGGCAGCTGGACCTCCGACGCGGTGCTGCTGATCATCGCCATCGTCGGCACCACCGTCGCGCCATGGCAGCTGTTCTTCCAGCAGTCCAATATCGTCGACAAGCGCATCACCCCGCGGTTCATCGGCTACGAGCGGGCCGACACCACCCTGGGCGCGTTCGTCGTGGTGATCGGTGCGGCCGCGCTCATGATGACCGCCGACTACGCCGCGCGCGCCAATGACGCGGTCGGGAAGTTCGTCGACGCGGGCGAGATCGCGCACCTGCTGGGCCAGGTCCACCGCCTGCTGGGTTCGGTCTTCGCGATCGTGCTGCTGGACGCGTCGATCATCGGCGCTGCGGCGGTCACCCTCGCCACCAGCTACGCCTTCGGCGATGTGTTCGGCATCAAGCACTCGCTGCACCGCGGGTTCAAGGACGCCAGGCAGTTCTATCTGTCCTATATCGCGATGGTGGTGCTCGCCGCGGGCATCGTGCTGATTCCGGGTGCGCCCCTGGGGCTGATCACCACCGCCGTGCAGGCCCTGGCCGGGCTGCTGTTGCCCAGCGCCAGCGTGTTCCTGCTGCTGCTGTGCAACGACCCGCAGGTGCTCGGGCCGTGGGTGAATCGCACCTGGCTGAACGTCGTGGCGGCGATCATCGTCGGCGTGCTGCTGTTGCTGTCGGGAATCCTCATGGCCACCACGCTGTACCCGGACCTGGATGTGGTCGCCACGGCCGGATACCTGGCGGTGGCGCTGGTGTTCCTGGCCGTGATCGCGGTGGTGGCGCTGAGGTTCACGCAGCGCGGGGCGCCCGCGCCCACGCCGCGGCCCCGCTTCGAGGCGTCCGCGAAGGACATCTGGCGGATGCCGCCGCTGACGCTGCTGGAACCGGTGACCTGGTCGGCCGGTACCCGGCTGGGCATGATCGCCCTGCGCGCCTATCTGGTCGTCGGCGCGATTCTGCTGCTGGTCAAGGCGATTCAGCTGGGGCGGGGCTGACGGCCGCGGGGCGCGGCCGAGCTCAGTGCTCGAGGAAGGTGGCGACGATGTTCCAGAACATGTTCGGGTCCACGCTGTTGAAATCCCAGCTCTCGGTGAGGCTGTGCGTGATGCTGACGATGCTCGGGATGTCGAAGTCGTGCCGGGTGGCGGTGCCCTTGGCCTCCACGGCGGTGACGACGTAGGCGGTGGCGGTTTCTGCGGTGTGGGGCACGAGGAAGCTCCAATCGAGGACCAGGACCGGATGGGGACACGTGGCCGTGGACAGCGTCGGCCACAACCACGCATCGCAAACGCCGTGGCGAGCCTCGCGGCGGGCACGTCGTGGCGTTTCCGTCCAGTTTTATTTCCGCTCGCGTCGCGCGGGAGTTCCGAAGACGCCAAACCGGGCCGGTACACGCCAACCTTGCTGTGTGGTTGCCGGAATACCGTACGGTAGGTGCGATTTCGGCCTGCGCGCGGGGTCCATCTTTCAGGAATCCTCGCGATCGCGCCAGCGATGTACGGCGCGCCGCAGGCTGGCCGGATCCGCGTATCCCAGGAATTCCGCCTGCTGAGCGCGTGGAAGGTGTTCGGCCCGTTGCAATCTGCGGCGCCGTGCCCGGTCCACCTCACGGCGCCAGGTGGTTCCGGACTCGGTCAGGCGGCGTTGTAGTGATCTTGGTGAGGTCAGCAGACGCCGCGCTACCACTTCCAGTGTCGCCGTGCCCTCGTCGAGAGCGCCGTCGAGGACGTCGCCGAGCCGTTCCAGCCAGGTGATGCCGGACTCGGGAGTGGCCGGCAGCGTGGCCGCGTAGGACAGCAGCACGGCCGTCAACTCGGGATCGGCCGACTTCATGGGAAGCGCCAGATCCGCGGTCCGCAGCGTCAGGGAGTCGACCAGGCTCCCGAAATCGATTGCGCGAGTGCCGAACAGCTCGGTGACGGCGGCGAGGTCGACCGGCGCGGCCTGCCGGAAGGTCACCCGCGTCGGCGCGATCGGGTAGCGGGTGGCCGCCCGGCCCCGGCCCACGAGGAGCGCGAAAGCCGCCTGCACCAACAGTTCTCGCCCGCGGCAGTCCTCCACCCCGGACAGCACCTCGTAGCAGACCTCGTGTTCGGTGCCATGCGTGATCCGAAAGCTGTAACTCGTTGTGAGACTGCCGGTGTGGTGCACGCAGGCGTCCAGTGCCGCGCCCAGGGTCTCCGCCGACAGGAACAGATACTCCAGCAGACCGAATTCGCCGGTCGCACTGTCCTCCGGTACGCGCAGGGCGATATCCGGGTCACCGGTTTCCTGTTCGAGCAGCTCCCACACCCGCAGGCAGTACCGGGACGACACCCGGGTCCCCTCGCCGCCCTCACGCCAGGCGGGGACCCCGGCCAGCCGGGCGATCCGCTCCGGATCGAGCCCCGCCCGGGCCGCCCGCTCCAGTGCGAACCGGGCCATCAGAATGCTGTCGTGAGAGTCGGATCGAGTAGTCACGGCCACCCATCACCACGCCGCCCGCCGGCGCGCGCTCGCCAGCTCCCGGCTCCAACTGGTCCCGGCCGCGGCCAGTCGTCGCTGCAGGGTGCGCGGGCTGGTATCCAGCCGCCGGGCCATGCCGTGGATCGACGCCGTCTCCAGCGACGGTAGTGAATCTAGTTCGGCGGCAAGCAGATCGGCCCAGGCGCGCGCGGGCGGGGTGGACAGGGTCGCTACCGCGGCGGCCCGGCGTAGCACGGCCGCCAGCCCCGGATCGGCGGTGAACTGCCGCCGGTTTAGGTCCGCATGGTGCAGCGTGAGCGTGTCGGCATCGGCGCCGAAATCGACCGCGGCCGTGCCGAAGAACTCGGTATACGGTGCGTGGTGGCGCGGCGCGCGTTCCCGCAGGGTCACCGCGACCGGCGCGATCCGCGTCCGGGCACCGAGCCGTGCACGACCGGTCAGGAAGGCGAAGCTCGCCTGCGCCGCGACCTCCGTGCCCCGGCCCTCCCCGGTCGTCTCCGCCGCGAAGGTGACGTGCCGGTCGTCCTCGCCGACCACGGCCAGGCGCCGCGTGGTCGACAGCGCGGATTCGAATTCCCCTGCGGCCCTGAACCCTTCGCCCACGGTCGACGCCGTGGCGAGCAGATAATCCATCATCCCCAGTTCCCCCATTCCGTACCGTTCGGCCGCCCGCAGTCCCACGTGCGGCAATTCCGCCCTGCGCTCGAACAATTCCCACAATCGCGGATAGCACTGCCCCGGAATGCTTCCCGGCGGCCCGTCCAGCGCGCCGGCCCCGATTCCCGCCGCCCGCGCCAATTCCACCGGATCCAGCCCCGCCGCCCGGGCTCGCGTCAGCACGAACCGGGCCAGCAGCACACTGTCCGAGGCGGTCATGATCGCTGCTCCATTCGCCCGGCCACACCGCCTCGTCCACGCCACCCAGGGTCACCTCGCCGGAGCGGGTACCCCCTGGAACTTCGGCGAATCATGGCGTATCGCCGTCGTGTTCGGCGGCCCAGCCGGATTCGAGATCTTCGAGGTGGCGTTTGCGGGCGCGGTCGACCTCGAGGCGCCAGGTGGTGCCGGATTCGGCGAGGCGGCGTTGAAGGGTGCGCGGGCTGGTGTAGAGACGGCGCGCGACCTGGTCCAGCAGCGCGTCGGTGCCGTCGAGGACTTCGGCCAGCACCGCCGCCACCCGGTCCGGCCACTCGGTGGCGCGCGGCGGCGGGGGCGGCATGGTGGCGGCGTGGCGGCGCAATACCGCTGCCAGCAACGGGTCCGCCGTGATCTGGGCCAGCTCGAAGTCCGCGTTGCGGAAGGTGATCCGGTCGACCGGAGCGCCGAAATCCAGCCGCGCCGTGCCGAACTGCTCAGTGAAGGCGTCGAGGCGGCGGGGCGCGCGCTCGCGCAACCCGATGCACACCGGGTCCATCGGGCGGCCGGCCGTCTGGCGCGTGCGCGCGATCAGGCAGGCCAGCGCCATCTGTACCGACAGGTCGCGGCCGCGGCCCTCGGCATTGACGGTGTAGATGTCGAAGGTGGACTCGGTCTCGGTCTGCGCGCCGGCCTCGACGCGGAAGTTGGTGGAGATCGACCCCACGAACGGGCCCAGCACGCCGAAGCCCGCGCCGACTGTCTCTGCCGTCGAGACCAGATAGTCGATCAGGCCGAATTCCCCGAGCCGGTAACTTGCGGTGGCCCGCAGGGTGACCTCCGGGTCGTCCAGCTCGTACTCCAGCAGCTCCCACAGCCGCGGGAAGTAGTCACTGGACACCCGGGCGTCGCCGTCCTCCAGCAGCCAGCCCGGCATGCCGGCCGCGCGGGCGAGGCGGGCCGGGTCCAGGCCCGCGGCCGCGGCGCGCGACAGGACGAAACGTGGCAGCAGCACGGAGTCGGAGGTGTGCATCAGCCAATGGTGCGGGGAATTCGCGGCCGGAAACCGCGAATTCGCCGAACTGTGAGACAACCCGCTCGTCCCCGATCTCCTGCGGGTCCGGGCGAGCGGGGTGTCGCTCCCTGTTCTGCTGCGGGTCAGGCGCGCAGGAAGGTGGCCGCTATGCCCCAGAACCGGCGGCGGTCGACCGCCTGGAAATCCCATGTCTGCGTGATGTTGTGCGTCGTGTTGACGATCCCGGGGATGTCGAAGTCCTCACGGGTCGCCGTCCCCTTGGCTTCCAGGGCGGCGATGACGTAGGCGGTCGCGGATTCCACGGTATGGGGCATGGGAGCTCCGGTCTGTCGTAGGGGCATGGGGCGGTGCGGTTTCAGCGGATGGTGTCGCTCAGTACTTCCTCGTAGCGGTACTCGGTGGGGATGGTCTCGCCGGCCGCGTGCGCCTGCTCCTCGCGATGGCGCAGGTCGACGCGGCGGATCTTGCCGGAAATCGTCTTCGGTAGCTCGGTGAACTCCAGCCGGCGGACACGCAGATAAGGCGCCAGGTGATCGCGGGCGTATTCCAGGATGGCGCGGGCGGTTTCACGGTCCGGCTCCCATCCCGCGGCCAGTGCCACGTATGCCTTGGGCACCGCGAGCCGCGTGTCATCCGGCTGCGGCACCACGGCCGCCTCCACCACGGCCGGATGCTCGATGAGCACGCTCTCCAGCTCGAAGGGGGACACCTTGTAGTCGGAGGACTTGAAAACGTCGTCGGTGCGCCCGATATAGGTGATGTATCCGTCCGCGTCTCGCACGGCCACATCGCCGGTATGGTAGTAGCCGCCGTCCATGACCGCGGCATTACGCTCCGGATCGCCGAGATAGCCGGTCATCAGATTGACCGGCGCCGCAGCCAGATCCAGGCAGATCTCGCCCTCCTCGGCGCGCTGCCCGGTGATCGGATCCACCAGCACCACCGGCACGCCCGGTGCGGGCCGCCCCATGGAGCCGGGCTTGAGCGGCTGCCCGGGCGTATTGCCCACCTGCAGGGTGGTTTCCGTCTGGCCGAAGCCGTCGCGGATGACCAGGCCCCACGCCTTCTCGACCTGCGCGATGACATCGGGGTTCAAGGGCTCACCCGCGCCGAGGATTTCGCGCAGTCCGGCCGGACGCTCGCCCAGATCGGCCTGGATCAGCATGCGCCACACCGTGGGCGGCGCGCAGAACGTGTTCACATCGGCCCGGCGCAGCTGCGCCAGCAGGGCCGCGGCGTCGAAACGCGTGTAGTTGTAGACGAATACGGTCGCCTCCGCCAGCCACGGCGCGAAGAAGCAGCTCCAGGCATGCTTGGCCCAGCCGGGCGCGCTGATGGCCAGGTGCACGTCGCCGGGGCGGACACCGATCCAGTACATGGTGCTCAAGTGACCGACCGGGTAGCTGATCTGGGAGTGCTGCACCATCTTCGGCTTGCTGGTGGTGCCCGAGGTGAAGTACACCAGCAGCGGATCGGTCACCTCGGTGACGGCCCGGAACGGCCCGGCCGATTCGACGGACGCCGCTTCGGCGTAGTCGTGCCAGCCGGATACCGGCTCGCCCACCACGACTCGCGTGTAGTCGCCCGGCACTTCGTCGAACTTGCCCGTATCGCCGTGATTGGCGATGACGAAACGCGCTCCGCCGCGCTCGATCCGGTCGCTCAGATCGGCCGGGCCCAGCGCCCCGGTGGTGGGCATGATGACCGCGCCCAGCTTGGCCACCGCCAGCATGGCCTCCCACAGCTCGGCCTGGTTGCCGAGCATGAGCACGACGCGGTCGCCCTTGCCGACGCCCAGCCCGGCCAGCCAGGTGGCCACCCGGTCCGAGCGCTCGGCCATCTCGGCGAAGCTGATCCGCTGTTCGGAGCCGTCCTCCTCGACGATCCACAGCGCGGGCCGGTCGTTGCCGCGGGCGATGTGGTCGAACCAGTCGGTGGCCCAGTTGAATTCGCCGGTCAGCCGTGGCCATTCGAACTCGCGCAGCGCCGCGTCGTAGTCCGTCGACACGGCCAGTAGTGCGTCGCGGGCGGCGCGGTAGGCCTCGGTGTTCGTCATGCGTTCTCCTCGTTCAGGCCGAGCAGTCGCGCGCCGATCTCGCGCATCTCGACCTTGCGGATCTTGCCGGTCACGGTCATCGGGAACTCGTCGACGACGTGTACATAGCGGGGGATCTTGTAGTGGGCGAGCCTGCCGGCGCAGTACTCACGCAGACTCTCGGCGGTCAAAGGCGGTGTACCCGGGCGCATCCGGATCCACGCCATCAATTCCTCGCCGTATTTGACGTCGGGCACGCCGATCACCTGGGCGTCGACGATGTCGGGATGGGTGTAGAGGAATTCCTCGATCTCGCGCGGGTAGATGTTCTCGCCGCCGCGGATGACCATGTCCTTGATGCGGCCGGTGATGGCCACGTAGCCCTCGTCGTCCATGGTGGCCAGGTCACCGGTGTGCATCCAGCGCGCGGCGTCGATGGCCTCGGCGGTCTTCTCCGGTTCGCCCCAGTAGCCGAGCATCACCGAGTAGCCGCGGGTGCACAGTTCGCCGGCCGCGCCGCGCGGCACGGTCACCCCGGTCGCTGGGTCCACGATCTTCACCTCGATGTGCGGCCCGGCCCGGCCGACCGTCGCGGTGCGCTGCACCAGCGAATCGTCGCCGCGGGTCTGGGTGGAGACCGGGCTGGTTTCCGTCATGCCGTAGCAGATGCTCACCTCGCGCATGCCCATGCGCTCGATGACCTGCTTCATCACCTCCACCGGGCACGGCGATCCGGCCATGATGCCGGTGCGCAGCGAGGACAGGTCGTAGGTGTCGAACGCCGGATCGGCCAGTTCGGCGATGAACATGGTCGGCACCCCGTACAGGGAGGTGCAGCGTTCGGCCGCTACGGCTTCCAGGGTGGCGCGCGGGTCGAAGGCCGGGGCCGGGATGATCATGGCCGCGCCGTGCGTGGTGGCGGCCAGATTGCCCATGACCATGCCGAAGCAGTGGTAGAAGGGCACCGGAATGCAGATCCGGTCCTGCTCGGTGTAGCCGCACAGCTCGCCCACGAAATAGCCGTTGTTGAGGATATTGTGGTGGCTGAGGGTCGCGCCCTTGGGGAAACCCGTTGTGCCGGACGTGTATTGGATATTGATCGGATCGTCGGTGGACAGCGCCGACTGCGCCGCGGCCAGCAGATCCGGATTCGAGGCCCGGCCGCTGGTGCTCAGGCTCCGCCATTCGAGGCTGTCCAGCAGCACCACCTGCTCGAGCTCCGGGCACTCCGGGCGCACCTCGGTGATCATGGCAGCGTAGTCGGAGGTCTTGAACGACGGTGCCGCGACCAGCATCCGAATTCCGGCCTGGCGCAGCACGTAGCGCAGTTCGTGTGCCCGATACGCCGGATTGATATTGACCAGGATCGCGCCGACCTTGGCGGTGGCGTACTGGATCAGCGTCCACTGCGGGCAGTTCGGCGCCCAGATGCCCACCCGGTCGCCCTTGCCGATGCCGGCTGCCAGCAGGCCCAGCGCCAGGGCGTCGACCTCGGCGTTGAATTCGCGGTAGGTCCAGCGGATACCGGTGGTGTAGTCGATGAGGGCCTCGCGGTCCGGATACGCGGCCGCGGTCCGTTCCAGGTTGGCGCCGATGGTCTCGCCCAGCAGGGGAGCGTCCCAGACTCCGAAGGTGTAGCTCGTGCTCTCGCTCACACCAGTAGGATCTACGTCACACTCACCCTGAACTACCCCCGAAAGGGGCTGACCGATGACCTCGGCCACGGACGGGCTCCTGCGCCCCAGCGACGGTGACGCTCTGCGTGCTGAGCTGCGCACTCTCGCCTCTGCCAGCAAGCTTCCGGTCGTCTTCGGCGGCGAGGTGCACGCGGGCATGCTGGTGCTCAGCGAGTTCGTCGGCACCCGCACCAACGGCATGCGCGGCCTCGCCGTCGCACCCAGCTCCGGGCTGGGCGGCTCGGCGGTGGTGACGGGCAAGCCGCGCTCGGTGTCCGACTATCGCTCGGCCTCGACCATCACCCACCACTACGACGCCCCGGTGCTCGGTGAGGGCCTGCGCGCGGTGGTGGCCGTGCCGGTGGTGGTGAGCGGCGAGGCGCGGGCGGTGCTGTACGTGGCCAATCGGGACTCGGGGGTGATCGGCGACCGCATCGCCGACGAGATGGTGCAGGCCGGGCGCCGGCTCGCGACGGAACTGGCCATTCGCGACGAAGTGGATCGGCGGCTGCGCCTGTCCTTCGCGCGGGAGTCCACGACGAGCGGTATTGCCTTCGTCGCCGAAGCCAATACCGTTGTCACCGAACAACTCCGGGATCTGCACGCGGAACTGCGCGGCATCACCCAGGTGGTCTCGGAGGCCTCGGCCCGCCGGCGCCTGCGCGAGGTGACCGAGAAGCTCGCCCGCCTGGTGTCCGGCGTCGCGGCCCCGGACGACGCGGTGAGCCTCGCGCCCCGGGAACTGGACGTCCTCGCCCACGTCGCGCTGGGCTGCACGAATCTGGAAGCGGCGCAGCGACTTTCGGTGCGCCCGGAGACGGTCAAGAGCTATCTGCGCAGCGCCATGACCAAACTCGGCGCGCACAACCGCCACGAGGCGGTCGTGCGCGCACGCCGCCTCGGGCTCCTTCCGTAACCGAATGTCCGAGGCAGCGGCCCGCGGCCGGACTCAGTCCGACACGAGGTGGCGGATCGATTCACCGCCCTTGGCGTGATGCAGCCGCCCGAACTTGCTGTCGAGCAGGTGAGCCATGCTGTCGGCGGCTCCGGTGTAGGCGTCCTCGGCGGTGGCCGCGCGGTGGGTGGTCGCCACCGGTGGCTGGCCCTTGGGCCGCGCCTCGAGGCTGCACTTCTTGTCCTCGGAACCACCCTTGTGCCCGTTCACATCCGTGATGTGGGCCTCGACCCGGGTGAGGTGATCAGCGAATCGATCCAGAATCGAAGCGATGGTGTCCGTCGCTTCCTGCGCGATCGCGCCGCCGCCGATGTTCTTGTCGGCGAAGACCTGGATTTGCATGGCATCTCCAATCTCTCGGGTAGCAAGCCCCGGAATAACCGAGGGCTTGCTGACACCTCCGACCATACCCACTCCGACTGAGAGTGGCATGTGGAATAGATCGCGTAGCGGCGTACGGCTTTTCGTGATCCGCGCTCAGCGGGTGGCCAGATCCAGCACGGTGAGGGCGAGGTCCGTGGCGGCCTCCGGGTGGCCGAGGGCGCGGGCGGCGGCCGACACGGCGGCGCGGGTCCCGGCATCGGTCAGGAGTTCGGTGAGAGCCGTGCGGAGGTTCGCGACGGTGGCATCGTCGCCGACGAGGGCGCGAGCGGCGTTGTGGTCGGCCAGGATTCGGGCATTGCGGATCTGCTCGCCGCCGACCGAATGCGGGTACGGAATCAGCACCGAGGGCTTGCCCAGCGTGGTGAGCTCGGCGAGAGTCCCTGCGCCGGAACGGGATACGACCACGTCGGTGAGCGCCAGCACATCGGGGAGCTCGGGGCCGATGAACTCCCGCACCAGGTATCGGCCGCGCACCTCCACCGGGAGGGTGGCGGCGTGGTCGCGAACCTGCGCGAAGGAGAGCCGTCCGCACTGGTGAATCACATTGGCGGAGTGGAGGAGTTCGGGCAGCAGCTGCCCGATCAGCTCGTTGATCTGCACCGCGCCCTGCGCGCCGCCGGTGATGTAGACCGTCGGCAGGCCGGGGGTGTAGCCCTCCCAGTCGAGCGCCTTGACCGCCGCGGCCGGATCGCCGGTCGTGAGGGTGGGGCGAATCGGGTTGCCGGTGACCACCGCCCGGTCCCGGGCGCGCGCGGGCAGCATGGCGATCGACGCCTCGGAGCTGAGCGCGATGCGGTCGGCCATCCGGGCCAGCAGCAGGTTGGCCTTGCCGACGCCGGTGGTCTGCTCGTGGATCACCAGCGGCCGCCGGCGCAGCGCGGCGGCCATGCCGATCGGGGCGCACACGTAGCCGCCGGTGCACAGCACCGCGTCCGGGCGGAACCGGCGCACCACGCCCTGGGCGGTGAGGACGCTGACCGGCACGCGCAGGGCATCCCGCGCATTGTCCTTGTTGAGCATCTTGAGCGGATTGCGGTCGCGGCGCAGCTTGCCGGCCTTGATGCCGGCGAAGTCGATGTCGTTCTCCGCCGCGACCCGCTGCTCCAGGCTGTCGGGCACGCCCACCCACAGCACCTCGGCCGCGGCCCCGGTCTCGGCCGCCAGATCCCGCAGCGCCCGCACGGCCGCCACCGCCGGATAGGTGTGGCCACCCGTGCCGCCACCGGCGACGATCACGCGCACCCGGCCACGGTCGCCCAGTCGCTGCAGGATCGGGGCGCGGTCGGCGGCGGGATTCGGCATGGACGATCCTCCTGGTGCGGGTGGCGGGTGCGGGTGGCGCAGCGCCCAGGCTATCTCGGGCGGGCGCGGGCCGGCCGGTTCGGGAGGTACCGGTCGGTCGGAGAAGATTGCGAGGTGTTGGCGAGACGGCGACGGGCCTCTACCATGATTGTGACGCTGATCACGTTGTCGCAGTGAGAGTTCTGACGCGGTTCCTTCGACATATCGCAAACAGCAGCGCAATACCGGCGCCCCCAGGCGACCGGAGCGCACAACCTCCAGCGAGAGGGCCCTGAATTGAAGCCCTTCACCCTGCCCGATTTCTATACCCCGCATCCCGCCCGGCTCAATCCCCATCACGGGTACGCCCGCGCGCACTCCAGTGCGTGGGCGCTGCGCATGGGCATGCTCGGCGAGCTCGGAGTCGACGGCAAACCCATCTGGGACACCGAGAGATTGGACCGTATGGACTACGCGCTGCTGTGCGCGTACACCCATCCCGACTGCGACGCCGAGGCTTTGGCACTGCTCACCGAGTGGTACATCTGGGTCTTCTATTTCGACGACTGGTTCCTGGCCGAGTACAAGTACACCGGCAACCGGGCCGCGGCCACCCGCTATCTCGCGCGCCTGGAACTGTTCATGGCCGAACCAGGCTGTCCCGCACCGGAACCCGAGACGCCGTCGGAGGCCGGACTGGCCGACTGCTGGGCCCGGACCGTGCCGGCCATGTCCCCGGGCTGGCGGCAGCGCATGCGCCGCTCCACCCACAACCTCATGGTCGAATCCCTCTGGGAACTGGACAATATCGCCCGCGACCGGGTGGCCAATCCGGTCGAGTACATCGAGATGCGCCGCCGGGTGGGCGGCGCCCCCTGGTCCGCCAATCTGGTGGAGTTCGCCTGCGGCGCCGAGGTGCCCGGCCGTTTCGCCGCCGAGCGGCCGCTGCGGGTGCTGTGCGAAACCTTCTCCGACGCAGTGCATCTGCGCAACGACCTGTTCTCCTACGAGCGCGAGGTCCGGGTCGAGGGCGAGAACGCCAATATGGTGCTGGTGCTGGAACGGTTCCTGGGTCTGCCCACGCAGGCGGCCGCGGAGCTGACCAACGACATGCTGACCTCGCGGCTGAAGCAGTTCGAGGACACCGCGTCGGTCGAGGTGCCGCAGCTGTTCGTGGAACGCGCGGCCACCCCTGCCGAACAGCTGGCCGTTGCGCGGTACACCGGGGGCCTGCAGGACTGGCAGTCCGGCGGGCACGAGTGGCATCTGCGGTCGAGCCGCTATATGAACAGCGGCGTCGACCGTGGTCCGACCGGGCTGGGCAGCGCGGCCGCCCGGCTCGTGCCGGGGTTGCGAATCCAGCTCCAGCAGCACCGTCCGCCGCCGCGAACATCCGGACCGCTGCCGGTGCGCGGGCTGGTGATGCCGTATCCGGTGTCGATGAATCCGCAGGTGGCGCTGGCTCGCGCCGACGGGCCGAGGTGGGCCGCGGCCGTCGGACTGCTGGATCCGCGGGTCGGCTGGACGGCCGAGACCGTGGCCGCCGCCGATTTCGCGGGGCTGATGGCCATGCTCGATCCCGGTGCTGATGCGGCCGCGCTGCTGCTGCGCACCCGCTGGTGCACCTGGGGCACCTACGCCGACGACCTGGCCACCCGGGTGTTCCGGCGGGAGTCGGTATCTGGACGAGATCAGTTGCGGCGCTTGCCAATTCAGCTCTCCGGCAGCCCGCCCGCACCGCTCACCGCCCTCGAATACGGCTTGGCCGCGCTGTGGCGCGATACCGCGGCCGGCTGTGACGAGGCGGGGCGGCAGCGCCTGCGGGCAGCCCTGATCGAGCTGTTCGAAGGCTGGGAGTGTGTGCTGGAGAACGAGATTCGGCATCGGCTGCCCGATCCCGTCGACTATCTCGAGCAGCGACGCCTGACCTCGGGTGGGCCGCTGTTCTGCGCACTCGATGCCCTGTATTCGCCAGAAATTGCCGCCGACCCAAGGATTTCGGAGATATCGGACTCCAGTATTGTTCGGCAGCTGCAGAATTCGGCCCACGACTACGCGGCCCTCGTCAACGATCTCTATTCGTATCAGAAGGAGATCGAATACGATGAGGAGATCTACAATCTCGTGTATCTCACCCAGTCCTTCCTGGGCTGTTCCCGAGAGTATGCGGCCGATATCGTCGTCGATCTCGCCAATGAACGGTTGACGCAGTTCGAACTCGTCGCGCGCGAACGGCTGCCCGAATTCTTCGCCGACCACGAGCTGCCCGGCGAGGTGCGTGCGGCGCTGCTCGGCCATGTCGACCGGCTGCGTGATCACATGGCCGGAAATCTGCACTGGCACACCAGCACCGGCCGCTATTCCGAGCAGACCCTGCGGGCCTCCCGCCCCGGGCCGGTCATCACCGGTCCGGTCGGCCCCTTCGTCAGTGTGCTCGCCGATCGGGCGGGCCGCCGCTGACCCGCTGCGCCGCGGCCGCCCGGCGCTGTGGCGGCCACGGACCGGTTCGGCCGCCGAGGATCTGCTGGCGCCGGCCGGTTGTGCCGGGCGGCGATAAATCGAATTCGGACAAATGAATTCGACCGGACGGTTCATATTGCGCGGCAATATCTTTTCGTGATGCAACCGTCAAGCGCGCTTAACCCGTAGGTGGCGCACATAGCGGACCGCTTGCGCTGGTGATGCTGGTTTCCCTGCGCGCTGGTTCGCGCGATGCCGTGGGACTTAGGTAATCGATTCACCGGAATCCATTGCTCTAAAACTGCTGGGCTGTCACGATATCCCACACGCGGTGGATGAGTTCGGTGCGATTCGCCGTTGAATTGTCAACCAGACGTGCAACTTTCACATTCGGATGCTTCCGGGCTGCGATACGCCTCATTTCGCCGTGCCTATTTCCCAGGAGTTCGAGCATGACTACGGGAGCTGTCGCCGCACCCCGGCGACCGCTGGCGCTGGGCCGCGAATCCGCCAGGGAATTGGTTCAGGAATTGGCGCAGGCCGCGGTCACCACGCGCACCTGCACCGGGCTGGCCGATCTCCGGGTGGTGGCCATGATGGCCGCGGTCGACGGCGACATGCTCCCGCCGCGACCGCCGCAGCCCATGCTGCGCGGCGGTCACGAACCCTCACCCCGAGGAAACCAGAGAGGACGCAATGAACATATCGAGCAATGCAGGTGCCCCCGGCAGTATGACCGACCGGGTGTCGACGCTGGTGAAGGTGCTGCGCTCGGAGGTGCCCGAATGCATCGCCGCGGGCGCCATCGACATGGCCACCGGGATGCTGCTGGCGGTGGAGACCGTCGACAACCATCCCCAGGAGGTCCTCGATCTGCTGGCCGCGGCCACCCTGGAGCTGTTCCAGGGCCGCAATGTGGTGATGATCGAGAACATTTGGAAGGAGCGGCGCGGAATCCGGTTGGAGCGCCACTACTTCCAGGAGATCCTGGTCAACAGCGACAACCTCACCCACCTGTTCGTGCGTGCCGAGAGCCGCGAGGACGTGGTCGTGGTGGTGGTGTGCCGCAAGTCGGTCAATGTGGGCATGCTGTTCGCCCAGACCCGGCGGGTGCTCGAGGATGTCGGCAGGCTCTGACCGTGTGCGCGGCGGGTTGCCGGATCAGGGAATGCGGCCCACCGCGCCCAGCATGGCCACCGCTTCGGGACGCGGATGCGGCCGGTACTCCTCGGGCCGCCAGAGGGTGACCGCGGTGATGCCCGGCGGGGTCAGGGTGAATCCGTCGAAGAACTTGGCGAATTCGGCGCTGGAACGCAATTGGAACGGCACGCCGCTGCGGGCATTGGCCTCGGCGGAGCGGGCCAGGTCGTACTCGTCGAGGTAGTCGTTGGTGGCGTGCGACATGACCAGGTAGCTGCCGGGGGCCAGGGCGTCGGTGAGTTGGCGGACGAGGTCGTAGGGCCGTAGCTCGTCGGTCATGAAGTGCGCGACCGCGACCACCATGAGCGCGACCGGCTTGCTCAGGTCGATGGTGGCCAGCAGGTCGGGATGGGTCAGGATGTGCTGCGGGTCACGGAGGTCGGCGTCCAGATACGCGGTCCGGCCCTCGGGGGAGCTGTTGAGCAGATCGCGGGCGTGCACCAGCACGATGGGGTCGTTGTCGACGTAGACGATGCGGGACTCGGGGGCGATGCCCTGCGCGATCTCGTGCACGTTCCCGGCGGTGGGCAGGCCGGTGCCGATGTCGAGGAACTGGCGGATGCCCGCCTCACCGGTCAGATACGCGACCGCGCGGCGCAGGAAGTTGCGGTTCTCCACCGCGGACAGCTGCACGGTCGGGAAGGCCTCGGCCACCGCGTCGGCGGACTCGCGATCGGCGGGGAAGTTGTCCTTGCCGCCCAGCCAATAGTCGTACCGGCGCGCCGGATGCGGTTTGGTGGTGTCGACGCGGTCTGCCGCTGATTCCGAGTTCAAAACGCTCACAATCCTTTTCGGCTACTGTCTGAATCTGTCAGCTCCAGTTGCGGATCGGTAGCGACTCTGTACCTTCGGAAACCGGCAGAGCCGTGCGCCCGCCCCCGCAGCATCGCCGGAAGGTTCGTCATGCAGTTGCGCTACAGCCCGTTCGATTTCGATGTCCATGCCGATCCGTACCCTTACTATGCCAGGTTGCGCAGCGAGGCCCCGGTCTACCGGAACGACACCGACGACTTCTGGGCCTTCTCGCGCCACGCCGACGTGCTCGCCACACTCCGCGATTCGGACCGTTTCTCGAGCGTGAACGGCCTGCGCATGGAACCGGCCTTCTGGGGACCGCAGGCCGAACGGTTCTTCTCCTTCGTCGCCATGGACCCGCCCAAGCACACCCGGCTGCGCGGCCTGGTCACGCGCGCGTTCACCGCGCACCGGGTGCAGTCGCTGCAGCCGCGGCTGCGCGAGATCGCGATCGGCCTGCTGGAACCGCTGCTGGAACGCGGCAGCTTCGACCTCATGGCCGAATTCGCCGGGCCCTTCCCGACCGAGGTGATCTCCGAGCTGGTCGGCGTGCCCGAGAACGACCGGGAGATGCTGCGCAAGCTCGGCATGGAGATCATGTACACCGAGGAGGAGTCCACCGATCTGCGGCCGGAGGCCATGCAGGCCATCGGCGCGCTGGTGGGCTACTACACCGAGCTCACCATCGAGCGCAGCAAGTCCCGGCAGGAGGATCTGCTCTCGGGTCTGCTCGATGCCTCCGACGGCGATGACCGGCTCACCCCCGAGGAGATCGTCGGCGTCCTGATCCTGCTGGTCGGGGCCGGCATCGAGACCAGCATGCTCACCTTCGGCAATGCCTGGCATGCCGCCTGGCTGCACCCCGACCAGCGCCGGCAGGCCCTCGACGGCCGCATCGACGATTGGATCGCCGAGGCCATGCGCTGGGACCCGGCCACCCAGACCCAGCTGCGCACCACCACCGAACCGGTCGAACTGCACGGCGTGTCGATTCCCGCCGACGCCCGCATCCTGCTGCTCACCGGGGCCGCCAACCGCGACCCGGAGGTCTTCGCCGATCCGGACACCTTCGACCTGGACCGCGACACCGCCGCCTCCCTGGTCTTCGGCAGCGGCCGCCACCACTGCCTCGGCTCCAACCTGGCGCTGCTGGAACTGCGCACGGCGCTGCAGGAAATCGCCTCGCGGGTAACCGATTTCGAAGTCGACCCGGCGGGGCTGCAGCGCATCCACGCCTCCAACAACCGCGGCTTCGCGAGCCTGCCGACCACGGTCACGCTGCGCTGAGCCCTACACCTCCGTGCGGTGCCGCCGCCGGTCCGGTTCAGCGCAACGAGCCGGGCAGGCGGTCGGTCACCAGGCGGGTGTGTGGGCGCAGGGTCAGGCACACCGAGAGCCAGCACGCGCCGATGAGCCAGCCGGCCAGGACGTCGGTGGGCCAGTGCACGCCCAGGTAGAGGCGGGACAGGCCGACCGCCACAGCGAACAGGACGGCGAGGGTGATCACCAGGATGCGGGTGATCCGGCGGGCCAGAACCGGCAGGAGGACCGCGACCAGGATGCCGGCCGCGACGGTCGAACCGAGGGCATGCCCGGACGGGTAGGAGTGATTGGTCTCGGTGACCAGATGGTCGATCACCGGGGGCCGATCGCGGGCGATGAGCAGTTTGCCGAAGAAGACCAGCGCCCCCGCGCCGGCCGCCGCGACGGCGATGAGCACCGCCTGGTCCCAGTACTTCCGCCATGCCAGCAGCACGCACGCCAGGATCGCGTAGATCGCCACCGAGGTGGTGTCCCCGGCCGCACTGACCGCCTTCGCGAGGCTGGTCCAGGTCGCGGTGCGCTGGTCGATGAACCACTGCAACCAGGGGGAATCCGGTCCGGCCGGGCCGTTGTACCAGACCACCACACAGGTCAGGACGAGAATCACGGCAGCCAGCGCCAGCGCGACCAACGTGCCGGTGAGGGTGCGGCCGGGGAATCCGGCGGGCCGTTTCGTGGTGGACGCTTCCTTCTGGGCAGGGGGTGAGGACAGCATGCCACCGAGGTTGCCATGGCATCGCTGAGAGAACGTTGAGAGCCCGGCCGGGGCCGGGCCGCCCCGCGGCCGCATCGTCGGGCATGCTGGTGCCCGTGCGGGTGCTGGTGGTCGAGGACGAGGAGCGGCTGGCGCGGACGGTGCAGCGCGGGCTCGAACTGGAGGGGTTCGTGGTGCAGCTCGCCCACACCGGGACCGACGGGCTGTGGGCGGCGGTCGAGGACAGCTTCGATGTGATCGTGCTGGACATCATGCTGCCGGGGCTGAGCGGCTACGAGGTGCTGCGCCGGCTGCGCGCCCGGGACGTGACCACGCCGGTGCTCATGCTGACCGCCAAGGACGGCGACTACGAGCAGGCCGACGCACTGGATCTCGGCGCGGACGACTACCTGACCAAGCCCTTCTCCTTCGTGGTGCTCATCGCCCGGCTGCGCGCGCTGCTGCGCCGGCGCGCACCGCAGCAGCCGGTGCTGCTGACGGCGGGCGATCTCGTGCTGGACCCGGCGCGGCGCACGGTGCGGCGCGGCGAGACCGCGCTGACGCTGACCCCGCGCGAATTCGGGCTGCTGGAATTCCTGTTGCGGCACAAGGGATTGGCGCTGACCAAGATCGAGATTCTGCGCAACGTGTGGGACGCCCACTACGACGGTCCGGAGAACGTGGTCGAGGTGTACGTCGGCTACCTGCGCAAGAAGATCGATGCGCCGTTCGGCAGCACCAGCATCGAGACGCTACGGGGCGTCGGCTACCGCATGGTCGACCCCGACTGGTCCGGCGACGGGCAGGTCGATGACGAATCGGGCTCCGCCCCACGGTGATTCGCCGATTCTGACCGAACCGCCGTGCGCGGCCACGATTTCCGCGACGATGGCCAGGCCGAGCCCGGAGCCACCGGTGGCGCGGGCGCGGTCGGCCTCCAGCCGCACGAAGCGGCCGAAGACGCGCTCGCGGTCGGCGGCGGGGATGCCGGGACCGTCGTCGTCCACCAGTACCCGGGCGGTGTCGCCGTCGCGCTGGACCGTCACCGCCACCGTGCTGCGGGCGTGCGCGGCGGCATTGTCGACGATATTGCGCAGTGCCCGAGCCAGTTTCGGTTGATCGCCCCGGATCCGCACCGCTTCGATCGCCGTCCGGACCGTGCGGCCGCCCCGCGCCCGCAGGGCTGCGGCCTGCTCGCCGGCCAGATCGTCGAGATCCACATCGCCGGTGCGCATGTCGAGCCCGCTCTCGTCGGCGGCGGCCAGGGTCAGCAGATCCTCGATGAGATGCCGCATACGCTCGGTCTCGGGCAGCAGTGTGCCGCCGATCAATTCGGCGTCCAGCACCTCGGGCCGGTCCCGGGCGAGCTCGAGGGCGGCGGTGACCGCGGCGAGCGGGCTGCGCAGTTCGTGTGAGGCGTCGCCGACGAAGCGCCGCTGGGCCGCGTGCCCGGCCTCGATGCGGGCGAGCATGTCGTTCATCGTCTCGGCCAGCCGGGCGATCTCGTCGCGCGCCACCGGCACCGGCACCCGCTCCGAGAGTCCGGCCGCGCCGATGCCCGCCACCCGGCTGCGGATCTCCTCGACCGATCGCAGTGACCGCCCCACCAGCAGGTAGGTGGCCAGCGCGGCCGCCGCGACCACCAGGGGCCCGCCCACCGCGACCAGGACCGCGACCCGTTTCACCGCGTGCTCGGCCGATTCACTGTCGCCGGCTACCAGCACGAGGTACCGGCCGTCCGGTGCGGACAGCGTGTGGGCCGACACCCGCAGGTCCTCGTCGTACGCGGAGACCGGCCGGCGCCCGGTCTCTCTCGCGCCCACGGTCCCCGGGTCCAGCAGCGGCGCCGACAGCTTCGCGTTCGACTCCCGCGCGATCCGCCCCTGCGGGTCGATGACCTGCACCACTCCGATCTGCCCGATCGCTTCGAACAGCGAATTCGGCAGCTCGGCCACCGAATTCCGGGTCAGCTCACTGGCGATGGTCTCGGCCCGCGTGCCGGCCGCCGTATCGATCTCCCGCAGCAGCGACCGATTCAGCAGCCCGAGCATGGCGCCCGCCGCCAGCAGCAGCACCGCGCCCACGGTCAGCGCGGCCGCGATGGCCGACCGAATCCGCAACCCCCAGTGCGAGGGCCGCAACCATTCCCGGATCCGATTCACGTCCCCCATCATGGGTCACCCGCGCGCCGGGTCGTCCAACAGGCCGCGGTTGACCAGGCCGAGCACCTGATCGACTGCGAAATCGATGTCGGCGCGGGTGGTGGGCAGTGACCCGTCCAGCAGCAGGGCGGCCAGACCGTGGACCGCCGACCAGGCGGCGATATCCGCACCGGGCCGCAGCTTCGGGTCGAGGAGTCCGGCGGCCTGCGTCTCGTCGAGGACCTGGCCGAGGATGCGGTGCGGGTCGTCGGCCGGTTCGTCGGCGGCATCGGATGCGGCGGGCGAGTGTGCGCCGAAGGCGGTGCGGAACAGGCCGGTGTGAGTGAGCGCGAAATCGATGTAGGCCGTGCCCACCGCGTGCAGGCGGCCGCGCGGATCGTCGGTACGGGCGATGCGCCGGCGCATCTCGGCCGCGAGTGCGGCGCGAGCGCGGCGGGATACCTCGGCGAGCAGGGCCTCACGATCGGCGAAGTGCCGGTAGGCGGCCGAATGCGACACCCCGGCGGTGCGGGCGACCTCGCGCAGGACCACTCGGTCGGGTCCGCCGTCGTCGGCCAGTGCGAGCCCGGCGTCGACGAGGGCCGCCCGCAGGGCGCCGTGGTGATAGGTGGTGCGGCGGTCGGGGGCAGCTGGACTCATAACGCCAGGATTGCACATTCGGCCGAGATGTTGACGACGGTCACATGAGCTCGCATACTCGTAGATGTGACCAATGGAAACATTCTGTCTGCCACCCGGCCTTCGAATGAAAGTGCTGATATGAACGACATTTCCATCGATACCCCGTACGCCTCCGGCAACTCCCGGACGGATATCGAAAAGGCCCTGCTCGCGGCCGGGCACGACCTCGACCGGCTACGGCTCGCCGACCTGGCGCTGGTCGAGGACTTCCACACCATGGGCCGGATCGCCACGGGTGCGCTGGCGGAACTGGCCGGTCTCACCCCGGCGTCGCGGGTGCTCGATGCCGGCAGCGGAATCGGCGGCACCGCACGGTATGTCGCGGAAGCCTACGGATGCCGGGTCACCGCGGTGGATCTGACCGAGGACTACTGCGAGACGTCGCGCTGGCTCAATCGCCTGGTCGGACTGGACGATCGGATCTCCGTGCGGCAGGGCGACGTCACCGCGCTGCCCTTCGCCGACGGCGACTTCGACGTGGTGTTCAGCCAGCACGTGCAGATGAACATCGCCGATAAGGACGCACTGTATCGGGAAGCGCGGCGGCTGCTGAATCCCGATGGCCTGCTGGCGATCTGGGACATCACCACCGCTTCCGGCGCCCGCCCCGACTTCCCCGTCCCGTGGGCCGACCGCTCCGAGCAGAGCCACCTGGTGACCCCGGACGACCTGCGCGCCACCCTGGAGCGCTCCGGTTTCGCCCTCGACCACTGGGACGACCTCACCGACCAGGCGGGCACGATCATGCGGGCCGTGCTGGCCGCCCCGCCGAATCCCGTTGGGCTGCAGGCCTTCGTCCCGAACTTCCCCGTGAAGATCGAGAACCTGACCCGGGCGCTCACCGACGGCCGGCTGCGTGCCGTTCGCGCCGTCGCGCGCGCTCTGCCGTAGCGCGGGCCGGATCGGGGGAGCTCCGAGTGCGGGTTTGCGCGGTTGGCCGCAGCCGGAGCTCCCCGATTATGAAAGTTACCGGGGGACCGGGATTCCCGCAGACCAGACGCCGCGGATCTGCGTTGTAGCCGTGATGTCGGCGAGCGGATCGGCGTCGAGCAGAACCAGGTCGGCGCGCAGACCCGGGGCGATGGCGCCGCGATCGGTCAGGCCGAAGTGCTCGGCGGGCAGGGCGGTTGCCGCATCGAGGGCCTCGACGGGGGACAGTCCGGCGCTGACGAGCAACTCCAGCTCGTGGTGCAGGCTCGCGCCGAAGGCCGGGTTCATGGGCACGCCGGGGGAGGAATTGGCGTCGGTGCCCGCCAGGATCGGGACGCCCGCGGCGCGCAGCGCACCGACATTGGTCAGGGCGTCGGCGAAGGCTCCGGGGACGCCGTGGGCGGCGGACATGCCCTCCATCATGGTCAGGGTCGGGACGACGACCTTGCCCTCGGCGGCCAGGCGGGCGATCACCGCCTGCGGCAGCGCGACACCCACGGGGATGTGGGTGATGATGTCGACGCCGGCATCGAGGGCCATGGTGTACGCGGCCGGGTTGGTGGCGTGAGCGATGACCATCAGATCGCGGGCATGGGCTTCGGCCACAACGGCTTTGGCCGCGGCCGCGTCGGGGCCGCCGTCGCCGGGGGCCTCCAGCACCAGCTTGATGTAGTCGGAGCCGGTGGAATGACGCTGGGAGACAGCGGATTCGGCCTGGTCGGCGCTGCGGATGATGGCGGGTTCGCCGAGGAACCTGCCGTGCATGCCCTCGGGGCCGACGATGGCCATGCCCGCGCTGCGAATATCGCTGGTGCCGACGGTGTTCCGGAGCTCGGCCACCACCTCGGCGAGGCTGGCCATATCGAGCGCGGTGGTGACCCCGTGCGCGGCGAGCAGCCCGGGAGTCTGCGCATCGTGGATGTGGACGTGGGCGTCGATGAAGCCGGGCAGCAGGATCGCGCCGCCGGCGTCGAGGCGTTCGGCGCCGGTGTCGTCGGTGCCGATGCGGTCGCCGTCGATGACGATCGTGGTGGGTTCGGTGAGCGCGCGGCCGTCGAAGACGCGGACATTGTCGAGCGCCGTCCGGCTCGCTGAGCGTGAAGAGGTCACCGAACCAGCTTCCTCCCCTTTGCCCCGGGCGACGCCGCGATTCGGGTCAGCGCCGGCGGGGCAGCAGGCGGCGGGAGACGTGCTCGGTCACGGCGTCCGAGATCGGCGGGACCGTCGGCGTGGGCCGGGTCGGCGGCGGCGGGGCCGAGCGGGCGTCCGCGGAGATGCGGATCAGCAGCGCCAGGATGATGTAGTTGGCCAGCAGCGACGAACCGCCGTAGGACATGAACGGGGTGGTGAGACCCGTCAGCGGAATCAGTTTGGTGACACCGCCGACCACCACGAACAGCTGCCACCCGATCGAGAACGCCAGCCCGCCGCCGAGCAGCTTGCCGAAGGCGTCGCGGGTGGTGAGGGCGGCGCTGAAACCGCGGACGCACAGGATGAGGAACAGCGCCAGCACGGCGGCCAGGCCGATCAGCCCGAGCTCCTCGCCGATGGTGGAGATGATGAAGTCGGTACCGGCGAACGGCACGTCCTGCGGCCGCCCGCTGCCCAGCCCGGTCCCGGCCAGCCCGCCGGTGCCCATGCCGAACAGGCCCTGCGAGATCTGATATCCGGTCGTGTAGTAGGTGGCGAACGGGTCCCGCCACACCTCGACGCGGACCCGCACGTGCCCATACAGCTGGTAGGCGATGACCGCGCCGACCGAGAACATGGCCAGGCCGATGAGCAGCCACGAGGCCCGCCCGGTGGCGATGTACATCATGGCCAGCACGGTGCCGAAGACCAGCAGCGAGAAGCCGAGGTTCTTCTCGTACACCAGCACCAGCACCGCGATGAAGGTGACCAGCAGCAGCGGGGCCAGATCCCGCAGGCGCGGGAAGGTCATGCCCAGGAAGCGTTTTCCGGCGGTGGTGAACAGGTCCCGGTTGGCGACCAGGAAGGCGGCCACGAAGATGATCAGCAGCACCTTGGCGAACTCACCGGGCTGAATCGAGAACCCGCTGATCAGGATCCAGCTCTTGCCGCCGTTGACCTCGCTGAAGCGGGAGGGCAGCAGGGCCGGGACGAGCAGCGCGATCACCCCGGCCAGGCCGAAGGTGTAGCCGTAGCGGGCCGGTTTGGTGTGGTCGGGCACGAAGACCAGCACCAGCACGAACAGCAGCATGCCCAGGCCGGTCCAGATCAGCTGATGCGCCGAGTCCGAGGACGGAATCGGTTCGCCGGCGTTCTTGGCCTTCACCACCTCGGCGCGGTCCAGCCTGTCGATGAGCACCAGCCCGATGCCGTTGAGCAGCACCACGCACGGCAGCAGCACCGGGTCGGCGGCGGGCGCCCAGCGGCGCACGGCCAGATGGGTGACCAGCACGAAGACCGTGAAAACGGCGAGCGCGCGGACACTCTGGCCGTCGAAGCCATTGCCGGTGGCCGAGGTCATGGCCAGGTAGGCGAAGGCGATCAGGGCCAGCGCGGCCACGCAGAGTAGCAACTCGGCATTGCGCGGAACTCGCCCTCTCGACCTTGCCGGGGGAGGGCTGTGCCGAAATGCGCTCACACCGAACAGTATCGCGTGCGGTAGCGGATGAGGAGCCAAAGCAGTAGTGCTTCGGCTATGGCGGTGAAAACGGTGAGGAATTGGCTGAAGTAACTGGCCAGTACATTCACCACGGTCAGCGACAGAATGCCAGCGGCCATCAGATACAGCCGCGTGATCACCACGGTGAGTCCGAAACAGACCGCCATGATGGTCACCAGCCGGCCGGAGCCGGGCCGCCACCGCATTCTCGCCACACGTTCGCCGAACACGGTGTCCACCGTGGCACATGACCGGCGGCCGCGTCATCGCACCGAATCGGGTGGTCATCGCACCGAATCGGGTTCCGGGAGCGTCAGCCGGATCAGTAGGGGTGGGCGGTGGCGGAGAAGCGAGGGGAGAGCTGGTCCGCGAGGGCGCGGGGGAAGGACTGGTGGGCGGGGTCGCCGTCGGAGGTGTAGCGGGCGGTGGGGTTCGCCGCGAACCAGTCGAGCCAGTAGGTGGAGTCGAAGGGAACCGTGGTGCGGCCGGAGCGGATTCGGGGGAGGCCGGTCGGGTCGAGGGCGCCGGCGAACGGGGAAGGGGCGGGGTCGGCGCCGACGAGGAGGACCGCGTCGAAGGTGTACGGGGTGCCGTCCCAGGTGCCGGAGGTGGCGAGGGCGTGGTCGGCGGGGTAGACGCCCAGGGGCAGGGCCATGGAGTGGACGACCGTGCCGGGCGCGGCGGTCGCGATGGCGCGGACGTTCTGGACCAGTTCGCGCTGAACGTCGGTGGGGGACAGATGCGCCAGGTTGGGATGGGTGGCGGTGTGGGCGCCGATGTCGTAGCCGTGGCGGACCAGCCAGGCCAGGGCGCGGGGGTCGTCGCCGAACGGCTCGTTGTTGACGTAGAAGGTGGCGGTAGCGGCGAAATCCGGGTGGCGGGAATGGAATTGCTCGAGCAGGCCGACCGCGCAGTCGGGGGTGGGGTCGCCGGAATCGCCGAGGGTGAGCTGGGTTCGGGTGGAGTCGTCGAAGGTGAGAACCACCGGGTGGGTGCCCGCGGGTAGGTCGATGGCGCCCGCCAGATACTGGGCGATGGTGATCGGGCGGTAGCCGTCGGTGTAGAGGCGGTCCAGCTCGGCGGTGAATTTCGTTGGCGTCTGGTCGTATTCGCTGCCCGGCTCGGCCTCGATGCGGTGGTACATGAGGATCGGGATCCGACCCAGCTCATTGGCGGCCACCGTGGCCGGATCCGGCGGTCTCGAGGTCGATGGGGGTGCGGTGACGGCCGCGGGACGCGGCACGGTGGCGGTGGTTGCTCCGCAGGCGGTGGCGGTCGCGCACAGCAGCGCCGCCGCGACCATCCGCAGCGTCGTCGACGCCTTCATCGCCGCAACGCTACGCGGCGACAACGGTTTTGAGGTGATCTCGGCGAAAAACGGCCGACGCCTGCGTGCAGGCGCGATAGTGATGCCAACAGCTGTCAGTGGAAGTTGGTGTGTACGTTGCTCATGCGACTCCGGTCGATCCGCCGCAGGCGGTCCACCCTGCTCGCGATCGGCGCGGTCGTGGTCCTGGTGCTCGCCGCGCTGGTGTTCGTCTTCGGCCGCAGCCGCCCCTCGGCCGCCGGCGCCGACACCCGCCCGGCCCGCCTGGAGCTGGCCCCGACGGCCGCCGCGACCTCCTACCGGGATCCGGTGACGGTGCGCGGCACGGCGATCGGCGCGAAGCAGGTGTCGGTGGGCGACCGGTCCGTCCAGCCGGCCAAGGACGGATCCTTCGAGATCCAGCTACCGCACGCACCGCTCGACACCACCGTCGTGGCCACCGGCGCCGCGGGCGACCGTGTCACCGCCCCGCTGAAAGTGGAGGTGGCACTGCCGCGCATCCGGGCCGTCCATGTCACCGCCTACGCCTGGGCCTACGACCCCATGCGCGATGCCGTGCTCGACATGGCGCGCGAGGGCCGCATCGACACCGTCGAACTCGATATCAAGGACGAGGACGGGATGGTCGGCTACGACTCGCAGGTGCCGCTGGCACGCGAATCCGGTGCCGCCACCACGATTTACGACGCGCCGGCCGCGCTGAAGCAACTGCACGACATGGGCATCAAGGTGGTCGGCCGCATCGTCGCCTTCCGTGATCCCACCCTGGCCGGCTGGGCCTGGCACAACGGCCACCCCGACTGGGTGATCCAGAACCCGTCCGGCCAGCCGTACTCCAGCGGCTACGGCGCGATCGCCTTCACCAACTTCGCCAGCCCCGAAATCCGTTCCTACAACCGGGATCTCGCGGTCGAGGCGGCCCGGCTCGGCTTCGACGGCGTCATGTACGACTACATCCGCCGCCCCGACGGCAACCTCGCGGGCATGCAGTTTCCGGGCCTGGCCGAATCGCCGTCGGACTCCATCGCCAACTTCCTGCGCGACTGCCGCGAACCCGTGCACGACGCCGGAGCCTCGCTGAGCGCGGCCGTCTTCGGCATCGCCGCCACCCGCCCCGACGAGATCGCCCAGGACATCCCGTCCATGGCCCGCTATGCCGACTTCCTGGCCCCGATGCTCTACCCGAGCCACTGGCACTCCGGCGAATACGACGTCGCCAATCCGAACGCCCAGCCCTACGACATCATCTTCCGGTCCCTGCAGGACTTCCGCGCCCGCACCGCGGGCACCAACGCCCAGATCATCCCGTGGCTCCAGGATTTCAGCCTCGGCGTGGCCTACGGCGACGCGGAGGTGAAGGCACAGATCGACGCCACCTACGCGGCGGGCTACAACGGCTTCTTCCTCTGGAACCCCGCGGTCAGCTACCACCCCGGCGCTCTCGCGCCCAACTGATCAGCCTCGCAACGCTTCTCGTCGGGTCGGCCCCCGCCGACCGGGTCCGGATCAGGCGGTGGTGGGGCGGTCCGCGAGCCCCAGGCGCAGGTGTTCGCTGTGGTAGATGGCCTCGTCCAGCAGTTGCGCGACGTGGTTGTCGTAGAGGCTGTAGACGATGCTACGGCCGGTCCGGGTGCCCACGACCAGCCCGAGATTGCGCAGCAGGCGTAGCTGATGCGAGACCGCCGACTGCTCCATGCCGATCGACGACGCCAGTTCGGTGACCGCGAGCGGGCCCTGGCGGAGCTCGCTGAGGATCAGCAGCCGGCTGGGGGTGGCCAGCGCTTGCAGGGTGGTCGCGACATGGGTGGCGGCCTCGGTGTCCAGCCGTGCCGTCGGCCGATCGCGGCCCTCGACGCCATGTCCCATAACACAGGAGGGTACCTCGAGGAGCTCTATACACATGAAGACGTCTTCATGTGTTCTGGTATCGTCGCGGCCGTCAGGGGTAGCAATGGAGGTGAGTCGTGGTCGTGGCGACGCCGGTGCAGGCATTCGCGCAGCCGGAAGTGGCGGTCCGCCGGACCCGCCTGTTCGAGCTGGCCGAGATGCGATGGGCCGCAGTGGCCCTCGCACTGTTCCTGCTCGGGCTGGCCGCCCAGCTGGCCGGCGCGCCGAGCTGGCTGTGGTGGGGGCTGTACCTGGCCTGCTACGCCGCGGGCGGCTGGGAGCCGGGCTGGGCCGGGCTCCAGGCGCTGCGCGAGAAGACCCTCGACGTGGACCTGCTCATGGTGGTGGCGGCGCTCGGCGCGGCGGCCATCGGGCAGATCACCGACGGGGCCCTGCTGATCGTCATCTTCGCGACCTCCGGGGCGCTGGAGGCGCTGGCCACCGCGCGGACCGAGGATTCGGTGCGCGGCCTGCTCGACCTCGCGCCCGAGACCGCGACCCGGCTCACCGTCACCGGTGAGGAGACCGTGCGCGCCGCCGACCTGAACATCGGCGATGTGGTCCTGGTCCGCCCCGGCGAGCGAATCGCCGCCGACGCCACCGTGATCGACGGCGGCAGCGAAGTGGATCAGGCCACCATCACCGGCGAACCGCTGCCCGTGGACAAGACCGCCGGCGACGAGGTGTTCGCCGGCACCCTGAACGGCACCGGGGCACTGCGGCTCCGGGTGGATCGCCGTGCCGAGGACTCGGTGGTGGCGCGCATCGCCGTCCTCGTCGAACAGGCCGGGCACACCAAGGCACGCACACAGCTGTTCATCGAGAAGGTGGAGCAGCGGTACTCCCTCGCCATGGTCGCGGTGACCCTGGCGGTGTTCGCGATTCCCCTCGCCCTCGGCGACCCGCTGCAGCGAGCCCTGTTGCGCGCCATGACCTTCATGATCGTGGCCTCCCCGTGCGCGGTGGTGCTGGCCACCATGCCGCCCCTGCTGGCCGCCATCGCCAATGCCGGCCGGCACGGCGTGCTGGTCAAGTCGGCCGTGGTCATGGAGCGGCTGGGCGTGACCACGCGGGTCGCCTTCGACAAGACCGGGACGCTGACCCGGGGCGCCCCGCACGTCGACGAAATCCGCAGTGTCGATCCGGAATTCAGCGAGCCGGAGGTGCTGCGGCTGGCGGCGGCCGCCGAATTCGACAGTGAGCACCCGCTCGCGGCGGCCATCGTGCGTGCGGCCCGCGCCGCGGGGCAGCAGCTGCCGGCCGTCGAAGGATTCGCCGCCGATCCCGGGCGCGGCGTCAGCGCCCGGATCGGGCAGCGCCGGATCGCGGTCGGTTCTCCGGCGGCGCTGCTGCCGAGCTCCGGGCCGGGTGCGCCGGACGCGGACCGGGCCGCCCGCACGGCCGTGGACGCATTGCAGGAGAAGGGATTCACCGCGGTCGTCGTCGCCTGTGACGCGCGTCCGATCGGAGTGCTGGCGATCACCGATCAGCTCCGCCCCGAGGCCGCCACCGCGATCGATCTCACGGCCCGCGTGACGGGGGCCGCCCCGATGCTGCTGACGGGAGACAACAGCCGCGCCGCGCATCGGCTCGCGGCTCGGGTGGGGCTCACCGACGCCCGCGCCGAATTGCTCCCGCACCAGAAGGTCGATGCGGTGCGGGCGCTGCAGTCGGCCGGTGACCGGGTCGCGGTGGTCGGCGACGGCATCAACGACGCACCCGCTCTCGCCGCCGCCGACACCGGAATCGCCATGGGCGGAGCGGGTTCCGACCTGACCCTGCAGACCGCCGATGCCGTGGTCGTGCGCGACGACCTCACCGCTATCCCCGCCGTCATCGCGCTGTCCCGGCGCGCTCGCCGCGTCGTGGTGGCGAATCTGGCGATCGCCGCGACCTTCATTGCGGTCCTGGTGATCTGGGACCTGATCGGTACCCTGCCGTTGCCGCTGGGCGTCGCCGGTCACGAGGGCTCGACCGTGATCGTCGGCCTCAATGGTCTGCGCCTGCTGCGCCGCGCGGCCTGGCAGCGGTCCGCCTCCTACCTGTCCAGCACGTAACTGCCCGGAGCGGCCTCGATCGGCTGGAATCGGGCGTTACCGAGATGCGCCGGTGCGGGCACCAGCTCACCGGAGCGGTCGCCCAGCCATTGCGCGAAATCCGGCCACCACGAACCCTGTTCGGTGGTGGCGGTTCGCTGCCACGCCTCGGGGTCGAGGCGGTTGTCGTCGGAAACGCGATAGCTGGACTTGTGATTGTCCGACGGGTTGACCAGGGCCGCGATGTGGCCATTGGTCGACAGCACGAAACGCACCTTGCCGCCCAGCATCTGGCTGCTGCGGTAGCAGTTGGTCCACGGGCAGAGGTGATCGGCCGAGCCCGCGACCACGTAGGAATCGGCGGTGATCCGCTTCAGGTCGATCTCGGTGCCGAGCACGGTGACGCCGCCGGGCCGGGCGAGCTTGTTGCCCAGCGCGGTGTCGAGGAAGTCGCGATGGAGTTTCGCCGGCATCCGGGTGGTGTCGGCATTCCAGAACAAGATGTCGAAGGCCGGTGGCTTGCGGCCCTGCAGATAGTTGTTGACCCAGTAGTTCCAGACCAGGTCTCGCGGGCGCAGCCACGCGAACACCGCGGCCAGCTGCTTGCCGTCCAGATAGCCCTGTCGCCGCGAGCGGGCGATCGCGGCGGCGGCGGCCTGCTCGTCCACCATCGCGCCGAACGCGTCCTCACGCGCCTGGTCGAACATGGTGACCAGCAGGTTGAGGCTGGCCAGTTGGTCGAAGCCCGCGGTCTCGGCCCGATAGGCCGCCGCCATCGCCGCGAGCAGCCCGCCCGAGCAGGCGGCGAGCACGTGTGCCGTGCTGTGACCGGTGATCTCGTCGACGGCGTCGAACGCCTCGGCGACCGCCTCGACGTAGGCGTCGAAGCCCCACTTGCTGTGCCGCGCATCGGGATTGCGCCAGGACACCACGAACACCTGCTGGCCCTGCCCTACCAGGTACTCGATGAGGCTGCGCCCCGGCGCCAGATCGAGCACGTAGAACTTGTTGATGGTCGGCGGGATGATCAGCAGCGGTACCGCGTGCACGGTTTCGGTCTGCGGCCGGTACTGGATCAGCTCGAACATCGGGGTCCGCAGCACCACCGCGCCCGGGGTGATGCCGAGGTCGGACCCGACGCGGAACGCGGACTGATCGACCATGGACGGGATGAACGGGGCATGGCTGAAGTCACTGATCAGCTGCTGTGCGCCGGTGCGGAGATTGCCGCCGCCGGTGTCGATGATCGCCTTCCAGGCCACCGGGCTGAGCAGCGGATTGTTGCTCGGTGCGAGCGCCTCGACGAGATTCGTGGTGAGGAATTTGATCCGCTCGGCATCCTGCCACTCCAGGGGCAGGTCCTGCACCAGGCCCTCGGCGGCGATCCCGGCGGCCAGATAAGCCTGCACCACGCGGCGCAACAACGGATTTCCCGTCCAGGCGGGATCGGCGAACCGCTTGTCCCGGCTGGACGGGGCGACCGTGGAGGAACCGGCCGCGATGCGGGTCAGCTCCGCGCCCAGGGTTGCCGCCCGGCTCGCGACGCGCCGGGGCCGTTGTGCCATCGCCAGGAGCAGGTTCAGTCCCGAGCGCCCCGGCAGGAACCGGCGGGCGATCCCGGTGGTGGCCTCGGTGAGGATCAGGTCCGGGGGTGCGGAGACATCCAGATCGGTCATGACAGTCCTTCTGGGAGAGACGATTTCACGTTCGATGAGATGGGCGAAGGTCGACGATGACTCGCACCTGTCAATCGTCGGAGAGCCGCGCGGGCAAACCTATGTGCCCGGGAAACATGAAATGCCGCTAACGATGTGGTCGAGCACATTCATCCCGGATGGGGCGATGCGTACTCTGGTGCTCGGATCGTGCTCCGATACCCACGAGGACACCCAATGGCGAGTGAAAATGCCCGGGAGTACACGGTATCCGGCGACCGCCTGCGCGTTGTGGTCCGTCCCGGCGTCGGCGTCCCGCTGGTGTTGTGCAATGGGATCGGCGCGAGCCTCGAGCTGCTGCAGCCATTCGTCGACGAGCTCGATCCGGCGATTCCGGTGATCCGGTTCGACCCACCGGGGATCGGTCGTTCGCCGTTGCCCCGGCGGCCCTATCACCTGACCACGCTGGCCGGCCGGGTGACCACGCTGCTCAGCGAACTCGGCTACGACACCTTCGATGTGCTCGGCATCTCCTGGGGTGGCGGCCTGGCTCAGCAGATCGCCCTGCAAAACCCCCGGCGCTGCCGGCGCGTGGTCCTGGTCAGCACCGCCACCGGCTGGATGATGGTCCCCGCGCACCCGAAGGTGCTGCGCAAGATGATCACTCCGCGCCGATACCGCGACGCCGAGTACGCCACCAGGATCGCCGCGGAACTCTATGGCGGCCGGCTGCGCACCGATCCGGATCGGGTGACCACCCTGCTGGCCGGCCACTCGTCGGCGTCCTCCGCTCGCGGCTACCTGCTGCAGCTGCTGGCCGGCGCCGGGTGGACCAGCCTCCCGTTCCTCGGTTTGATCCGCCAGCCGACGCTGATCCTGGCGGGCGACGACGATCCGATCATTCCGCTCGTGAACGCGAAGATCATGGCCCGGCTGATACCCGACGCGCGGTTGCACGTGTACCACGACGGCCATCTGGGTCTGGTCGTGATCTCCGATCAACTCGCCCCGGAGGTGAGCAGATTCCTCCGGGGTGATCGGCAGCTCGACCTGGAACGGAGGGATGTCGTTCGCTGACCCTGCCCGCGCCGTGGCGCTGAGCAGGGGGTACGGTGATCAGACGTCCGGGGATCTCGGATGGGTGAGCCGGGAAGTCTGGTCGGCGTCAGGACATGACGCCGGAACAGCGCAGGAGGCTCGACCGTGGCCGGCATACCCCTCGAATTCGACCGCCACCGCGAGGCATTGCGGACCAATCTGTGGTTTGTGCCGACCGTCGAAGTGCTCGCGGCCATCGGGCTGTTCGGGATCACCTACCTGCTGGACCGGGCGGCATATCAGAGCGGGTTCACCTTTCCGTCCTGGGTGATCGGCGGCCCGCCCGACACGGCCCGGCAGGTGCTGACGGCCATCGCCGCCGCCATCATGACCGTGGTGGGTGTGGTCTTCTCCATCACCATCCTGGCGCTGACGCTGGCCTCCACCCAGTTCGGTCCGCGCATGCTGCGCACCTTCATTCGCGATCGGGGCACCCAGGTCACCCTGGGTACCTTCGTGGCGACCTTCGTCTATGCCATCGCCGCCCTGGTGTCCATCGGATCGGATTTCGTGCCGCACATCAGCACGACGGTGTCGATCGCGTCGCTGGTGCTCGATCTCGCCGTGCTGATCTACTTCATCAATCACATCGCCATGGCGATCCAGCTGCCCAATGTCATCGCCGAGATCGCGGGTGAGGTGGCGGCCGGAATCGAGGCGCAGCGCAGCGACGCGCCCAGCACCCCGCACTGCGGGCCGACGGCGGCCGAATTGCTGGAACGGATGGCGGGCGAGGGCGGCGAGGTCCGGGTGACCGGCAGCGGATACCTGCGCTACATCCGCTACGAGCAGCTGGTGCGGCTCGCGACCGAGGCGGACGCGGTGATCCACCTGCCCTACCGGCCCGGGCATTTCCTCACCGAGGGGCAGGTGGTGGCCACCGTCTGGCCCGCGTCGGTGGCCGGGCGGATAGCGGAGAACTTCTCACGCGGGCACGTGGCCGGGCCCACCCGGTCGCTGACGCAGGACATTTCCTTCGGCATAGACCAGCTGGTCGAAATCGCCGTGCGCGCGCTGTCCACCGCGGTGAACGACACCTTCACTGCCCTGACCTGCGTCGACTGGCTCGGTGATTGCCTGTCGCGGGCCGCGGTGGCGTGGGAGCCGAGCCCGGTCTACCGCGGCAAGAACGGTTATGTCCGCGTCATCGCGGCGCAGGCGAGTTACGAGCGGCTGGTGCAGCGGGCCTTCGAGAAGATTCGGCAGTCCGCGCGCGGCATGCCCGCGGTCATGATCCGGCAGCTCGAAGCGCTGGCCCAGATCTCGGACCACACAACCGATCCCGAGCGGCGCAGCATCCTGCTGGAGCAGGCGGCGATGATCGTGCGGTCGGCGCGCGAGTCGGTGCCGGAGGACGCGGATCTCCAGGACGTGCTGCGACGGTACCGGGTGCTGGTCGGCGAGGCGGAGCTGCCGCTGATTCAGGCCGTGTCAACGCCAGAACTGCCAGGCACGGCGTGAATCCTGTTCCTGCGGTATGAGTGACGCCGCGGGCGGCAGGCTGTCCGCGGGGTCCAGGACCAGCAGGGCGGTCATGGCCCGGGGGAGGTCCAGGCGGGTGCGCAGCCAGGGCCAGCCGCCGGTGAGGGTTTCGGTCAGGTCGGCCGGGGGGAGGTCGAGGGCCGCCACCGCGTGCAGGAGCGTGGATGAGGGCATGTCCCATTGGCGAGCGCAGGCGGTGACCAGGGCGGGGAGCTGATCGGTGGGGGTGAGGGCGAGGATGCGGCGCAGGGCGGGGACGGCGTCGGGGGTGCGGGAGCGGGAGACCAGGGTGGAGACGACGAATTCGAGGTCCGCGGTCAGGGCGGCGGACAAGGTGCCGGTGGGGGATTCGGCTTCCAGCGGTTCGTCGGCCGGGGTGCGCAGCAGGGCCGAGAGTTCGGCGCGGGACCAGGTGCCGCGCTGTCTGCTCCATCCGAATGCTCTGCGGGGCAGGCGGAGTCCGTCTCGCTGCTGATCGTCGACGGGCGCCGGGACGGCGAGGACGACCAGGGCCTCGATCGGCTCCGGAAGGTCCAGGGTCTTGCGCAGCGTGCGCCACGCGGGGCGGAGGGCGGCCACCAGTTCGGCCGGTTCGGAGCGGCTGAGGGTGAGGGCCTTCAGCAGGGCCGTGGCGTCGATCGCGGGGTAGCGGGTGGCCTCGGCCAGCAGCGTGGGCAGCAGGTCGGCGGGCGCGCAGGCCAGGATCTGCTCCAGCGCATAGCGATCGCGGCCGGTGCACGAGACGTTCACCACCAGCTGGGCGACGATGCCCAGGTTGGTGTGCATGGCCTGGCGCAGGATTCGGCTGTCGCCGGTGTGGGTGCCCGGATCGTCGACCTCGGCGCTGAGGGCCGCGTACACCAGGGCCCGGTCGCGGGAGCCGATCGCCTGCTCGCGCAGGGCGCGGTGGCGCAGCAGATGGGCGGCGACGATGCGGCGCTGCTCGGCTTCGCCGGTGGCCCAGTCCCGCTGGAGGCGCGGCCAGACCGATTCGGCATCGGACGAGGTCAGCGGCGCGGTCCCGGATTCCAGGCGGTGCCAGGCGGAGGTGGCCAGCGCCGCGCTGAGATCGATGCCGAGCTGCCGGGCCACCTCGACGGTGCGGGTACGGTCGCGGCCGTCGGCGAGGACGCGGTCGGTGAGAACCTGCTCGAAGGTGCGGCGGACGCTGGGATGGTGGTCGAGTCGCGCCAATGCCTGTGCGACGCTGGGTCTTCCGATGGCGAGACGGACAGCGCGCCCGGCCATCGCGTGGTCGCGGAGCCAGTCGGGGTGCAGCTCCGGGTCCGTGATCACCTCGGCCAGGTGGTCGTCGTCCAGCTCGGCGGGATCCAGGGCGCGCAGGTGCCGTCGATAGCACCAATGGCCGATTTCGTCTGCGGTGGACAGGGATTCGGGCAGCGTGACACCGGCGCGCCGGTGGCCGATGATCCGCTGCCCGAGCAGGACGAACGGGTCCGATTCGTCGCCGGGATCGCCCGGTGTGACGATGATGCGGCGGGCGCCGCCGGGCGGGGCGGGGCTGTCGCGGGTCACCGCGGTGATCGCGGCGGGAGCCGAGGACGGCGTGCTGGAGGTGCAGAAGGTCAAGTCCCGCAGGCTGTTCCGGGGTAGCAGGCCGTAGAGTGCCCGCAGCATGGCCACGGCGTCCGTGCCGCTCTCGACGTGCAGTTCGATGGCGGGGCCGCGCCCGGCCAGATGCGCCAGGGTGTAGCCGAGCAGCGCGGGCAGCCAGTCCAGGTCGAGGTAGGCGTCGGCCGCGGCGGTGACGGCGGGACTGTGCTCCACGGAATTCGGCAGCGGCGGCCAGTGATCGGTGGGAAATTCGGCGTCGTCGAGCGAGGTGCGGAATCGTCCCGCGTCGTAGAGGCTCAAAGTCGTTGCGCCGTCGAGTGTTCCGCGACCACCCGCGACGAGGTGTGCCACACAGGTGCCCGGCCGGTCATTGGCGGGCGTCTTCAGCACCGCCACCGCGAGCCCCCGCACCACGGTGAACTCCAGCGCGAACGCCTCCGGCGACGCGGGCGAACCATCCCAGCTGACCAGCGACCCCAGCTCCCGTGTGGTGGATCCCAGTGCGGCGGGCCAGTTTCCGGACCTGGCGACCACGCCGACCCCGGTCCCGGAGGACTCCAGCGTCACCATGGCCCAGCCGCACAGCAGCTGCGCGAAACCCGTCATCGGTCCGCCCGTAACCGGTCGATGCGGTCGAGCATGTGGATGACCGGGTCCACGGCCGCGAACGGCTTGAACACCGGATAGGTGTTGTCGGCCCGCTTGCCGCACCCGACCGCCGAGACCGGGAAGTAGCGGTTGTGCGGGAAGTGGATGGACAGCGTGGCGTCGACGGCCGGAAACAGTTTGCGCACCAGGCTTCTGGTGGCGTCGGAGCGATAGTCGATCTGGCCGGGCTGATACAGGTTGCCCGCACCATTGAGGCTGTACGGCGTATCCGCCCAGTCCGGCGGCGGTGCGACCAGGCCGACCTCGGGCAGGTTGATCAGCGACAGCAGATCCGATTTCGCGATGATGGTCGAGGCGTGCAGGCGCGGCGGCTCGATGGGCAGATCCAGCGGATAGCTGTTGGCCGTGCGCCACAGCTTGGCGATCTGGTCGATCATCATCTTGGTGCGGCCGACGGTCTGGGAGTGCTCGACATTGTTGTTCAGGCTCTCCTCGTTGGCCGGTCCCGCGTGCTCGCGCATGATGGCCAGGTACTGCTTGTTCAGCGTGGACGGCACCACGAACCAGAGGAAGTCGGCGATAGCCAGGTGCGGGCTCACCTTGGCGGCGATCTCGGCGTCGGCCACATCCTCGCCCGCGACATCCACGAAGGCGAGATTCACCGTGCGCCTGGTGGACAGCGAGGTGAACTTGATCAGGATCGGGGTGCGGACCTGCCAGCCGCTCCAAGCGTGGGTCCGGGTCTGCTGCTGTTGCTGCGCCATCGGCGGTTGCTGCGGGCGCGGTGGTTGCGGTGCGCCGAGCGGCCCGATGCCGTTCTCCTGCCGCTGCTGCGCGCCGACGTAGCCGCGCTTCTGTGTGTAGCCGATGGCCTGCCGGTTCATCAGCGTGTTCTCCAGCGCGGCCAGCATTTTCGTCGAACGGCGCGACGGCACGATGGACCATTCGCGCGCCAGCATCGGGTCGTTCATGACCGAATAGATCATCGACACGATGAGATGCGTCTTGGACGAGGCGGATTCGCCGACGAAGCCGATCACGGTGGTCGGATGATCGAGGATCTCCTCGTCGATCTCACAGCCGTTCGGGCAGCGCCGATCCAGCCGCCGCGAATAGTCCCCGACGCGGGTCGCGAACCCGCCGTTGGGCTGGCGCAGCACCCAGATCCAGGAGCGGCGGGCGGTATCGAACTTGAACTCCGCCAGGCAGTTCAGGCAGACGATTCGCACGGGCACCCCCTCAGAGCACGGTGTAGGTCAGCCACAGCAGCGTGGCCAGGAAAAAGGCCCCGCCGACCCCGGACGCCACCCGCAGCCAGTGCCAGGAGCGCGATCCGGCGTACACGTACTGCTGCCAGGCCAGGCCGGCCCGTCGGTTGTTCATCGCAGTTCCTCACAGGTGGTGGGCGATCGACACGATCACCCAGGCGAGCAGCACGAAAACCAGCCAGCCCAGCGCGATTCCGGCACCGGCCGCGCCGAGCAGCACGCCGCCGATGTAGCGGGGATCGTCGCGGGTCAGTCCCTCCAGCACGCGCTGGCGGTATTCCAGGGCCGGGCGGACGAAGATGCCCCACAGCCCGGTCTCGGGCAGGTCGACGCCGTGCCGTTCCTCCGGCGGCCGCACCGGCGGGCCCGGGGTCAGGACGCTGGTCTGCGCCCGCACCGGCACGGTGACCGGTTCCGGCCTGGGGCCCTTGACGGTTCGGGTCAGATTGCGGGTCTCGGAGTGGACCGCGTCGCGGAAGTAGTGCTGGAACTCGGCCGCGGATTGGAAACGCAGCGCCGGATCCGGCGAAAGCGCCTGGTCCAGCACCGATTTCAGCCGGCCGGGCAGCGACGCCGGCGCGAACACCGCCTCCAGCACCTCGTGGCACACCACCGCGAACGAGTACACGTCACTGAGATGGGTGAACCTGCCGTGTTCGAGATACTCGGGCGCGGAATAGTTCTGCGTGCCCACCACCTGGTTGGTGCGGGTCAGCCGCAGCATGTTCTCCCGCATCTCGATGGCGATGCCGAAATCGGCCAGCTTCGCCGTGCCGTCGCGGCAGATCATGATGTTCTCGGGCTTGATGTCGCGGTGCACCACTTGCTTGGAATGCGCGTACACCAGCCCGCTGAGCGCGTCGGTGAGAATCCGGGCCAGCGCCGGCAGCGACCAGTTCTCCTGGTCCCGCATGAACTGCCGCAGATTCTCCCCGTGAATGAACTCCATCACCAGAAACGGTGAGCGGCACCCGTTCTCGGCGAACACCCCCGAGTCGTGCAGCATCACCACATTGGTGCAGTTCATCTGCGCCGCGATCCGCGCCTCGCGCTCGAACCGCTGCCAGGCCACCTGCTCGTCCTGCGCCCGCACCGCGACACTGCCCGCATCGAGCACCTTGACCGCAACCTGCCTGCGCAACTGCCGATCCCAGGCATCCCAGACCTCGGCCATCCCGCCCTTGCCGACCAGCTCCCGCAGCTCGTACCGGCCATTGATCAGCCTCACCGGCGTCCGACCTTCCCCGCGGAGCGGCCGCCTTCCCCGCGAACCACCCCGGACGACAACGAATCACCGCCCACTGTACGCGCGCCCACCCACCCCCCGCCCACCCATATTTCCAGCCGATTTGCACTCGAGGGGGTGCTTTGGTGTACCTTCTCCCAGTCGCCCGGGAAACCGCGCGGCAACCATCCGGGGCTATGGCGCAGCTGGTAGCGCACCACACTGGCAGTGTGGGGGTCAGGGGTTCGAGTCCCCTTAGCTCCACCAATCGTGTCATTGCACGAACCGACTCCATCGGGGCTGGTACCGCGGAAGCGGTACCAGCCCCAAAGTCGTTTCCGGGTTGGGGGATGCGGAAGGTGGGGACGAGGCGGTCTGCGCCGGTGATGGCCACCCCGGCGACGAGGGCCTCGATCAGTGCCTTGGCTTGAGTGCGGGTGCCGGTGGCGATGATTTCCGCGATGTGGTCGGCCATGCCGTCCAGCGTGGCAGGTTCCGGGGCAGTAGGTTCGATGGCCAGAGTGGCGGTGAGTTGGTCGCGGCGGGTGGCGAGCTGGCTTGTTTTGGTGCGTAATTCGCCGAGTCGTCCGGCGAGCAGTTCGGGGTCGAGGGTGCCGTTTTCGAAGGCGTTCAGATAGCGGTCGATCGACTGCTGGGCCTTGGCGAGTTCGGTGGTAGCGGCGGCCAGTTCGGCGCGGGTGTCGCTGCTGGTGTCGTGATGGTGGCGCTGCTGAGCGTGGATGGCTTGACTGATCAAGTCGTCGCGGGTGCGATAGAAGTTGCCCAAGGCGTCGAGGACGGCCGCGTCCACGGAATCGGCATCGAGTCGAGTGAAGTCGCACTTGTCGCTGTCGTAGCGGGCGCGATTAAAGCAGGTGCAGCTGTCCGCCGAGGTGCTTGTGCACAGGGGGTGCGCCGCCTGCCCGCGACCGCGCCCACCAACCGAGGAGCGGATCCCAATCCCTGACATGCGAACGCTCCGCTATGTACAAACTTCCTCAAGCACTCGCAGCTCGTCATCGATGGGAACGGTTGTTGGTGGGAGGGTGGTTATCAGCAGCTCCTCGGCAGATCTTTTCCCGACGCGGCCTGCCGCCGAGTATCGAGTGCTGACTAGACGTTTACTGATCCGCCAGCAGCGCACGCCGAGCAGTTCGCGATCCGCGCGTGATGGTCTCATCTGGTCAGGGGCGTACAGCCACTCGCTCTCTGTGAGCGTCGGATGGTTGTCGTAGCTCAACAACCACCGGAACTGTGCCTTCGTCCTCAAATAGTCGGCAAGACTGAGGTGCAGTGTGTAATCGCTAGGACGGGCAGCTCCAAGCCCATCGCCGCCATAGCCCCCGAGGGGATCGAACGAGGCGCGGTAAAGGTGTGAGGCCTTCTCGACATAGGGCGGATCAAGGTAGGCGACCACCCGCGAGGGCAGGAGTTGCGGGTAGTACTCGGGAACGTCGTCCAAAGTTTGACGCCAGTCCTTGCACCAGACATCGACCAGACGTCCAGTGTCGTACAGATGGCCGATGTATCGGAGTCGGTCTTCGAGCGCATCGGGATTCCACCGGCAACCGATCGGATATGCGCTCGTTTGCGCTCGCCCCCCGATAGGCCCAGCCTTGCCGTGCAAGATTCCCGAGAAGGTGGTGCGATTGAGGAATAAGCACTGCGTCGCGGTTGCCAGCCGACGGTTGCGTGGAGTCATTCTGGACTTGGGGGTCCAGGCCCGCCAGTAGTCCCATCGTTCAACGGCTTTCTGACCACCGTCTCGGACATAGCGTTTCCACTCGTCATGCATGCGGTCGACGAGTCGTTCTGTGTCGTCCGCTGCGGTCTGCCAGAAGGCGGTGACTAGCGGGTCGGCATCGGCAAGAAGGATGCGCTCGACGGTGCCGTCACCGATCATGCGCAGTGACGCGGAGGCACCACCCGCGAAAGGCTCTACAAGGAGGTTGATTTCGGGAACCTCCCGCGATTGCTTCGCAGATGTAATCACTCGTCCGATTATGGGTGCGAGCGACGACTTAGCCCCGGGGTAGCGCAGCGGCGACTGATAGCGGCCATGAGCGAGGTTGTGTGCGACGGGCTCCAACTCCGCAACCAGCGGACGCACCTCAGCGTTGATCGCTTCGCCGGAGCCGAAAAGGTGTGCGCCGCTGGCAAGTTCGCGAGCGGTACGGTTGGCTGGCGGTAAGATCAACGACGACATAGTGGTATTTTGCCGGACGACTGAACGTTTGGGGCCACGGTACCGCCCATCTGGTGAAGAATGTCGGGGCTTGCCACCTGGATGTCGAACTTCAGTCCCGGACCTCGTGTGGCACTTGTGCAACCGCTAGGTTCATGAGGAGCACGTATTCGACTCGTCAGCCTGAGAGTCGAGGCCAAGTCGTTTGGTGGCAACGAGACGAAGAACGTCCGTGCCGACACCGATTGGGAAGGCGGCCTTACCGTGCGCGGCGGCGACAGGGATGATCCCATCGATGTACATCGAGGAACCTGTCCGGTCGATGACATCAAGGATCGCTGGCAACGTTGGGTAGCTCTCCGGGCCGCTGAGCCCACCGTGCTCGTCGTACGGAGATCCGACCGGTGGCATGACAGTGGGTACGACGACGCGGCCATCAAGCGTTCGGTAGATGAACTTGCGACCCCAGTACGTTTCCTTTCCGTACCCAATAGCATTGGTCGCGTTGGTGACTCGGCCAATGATGTCGGCGTCGCAGACGAGGAGATCACCGGGGGCAAGGACGTCATGACGCGCAAGCTGACGTGCGTAGTCGACCATCGCCCCATGCTTCTCGAGCCCACAAACGTACGGAGCATTACCGGGCGATGTTTTGGCCATCTCCTGGAAGTAGCCCAGCGCCCAGCCAAAGAGCTTCGCCGGCGGCCCGTACATCGCGAGCGGACCATCGACGATGAAGAGTGTCTGAGGCAGGACTACTCTGCGAGATTGTTCCCAAAGCAGCGTCGCCAGCCCTACCAAAACCAGGAGTTCCACTACAGACATCAGGCGACTGAGAGCGGACTGGTTGGTTCCCTCTTCCCCGACTTCCTCGTGGATGCGCAGCACATCGGTCGGGTATAGGTGCTGACCGCACCCGTCGCATTCGATACCGGCGGGAGGCACGGGGACATCCTCCTGTTGGCAATCTAGCGTTGGGCAGTTGACCGGCACATGAGTTGCCGGATGTGCCGGTTTTCCGCGAAGCAAGAACAGTAGATCAAGGAGCGTCTGATTTAGTCGATTCACCTCGATCTTCTTCAGTCGAAAGAGCTGGTCGATCGCTTCACGCCACGATGTGGCGATGTCGACGCCCTCACGCGTGTAGGCACCCGCAACTGGCAGGTCGAGGGTGACGAGCGCGGAGTTCACGGCTCGGTTGATCTCATAGGGATCCACGAACCGCTCGGCCTTCTGAGTCTCCATAATCCCCAGGTCGACGTATGCGGCAGCTGCTTGGGCGAATCCGTAGTACACAGATGGGAGGCCATCTCTGATCTGCTCGACAACATACGATCCATCGACTGCGATTGCCGATGCGAGCCTCTCTGATGACGGGAAGGCGAAATGCGTTCGTGGTCGGATCCGCTTTTTCACGTCATCAAGGTCACGGAGTGCTTCCGCGGGCACGTGGAACGTGCGTTGGTCGGCGATCGCGCGTACTGCCGCCGTTGAGTGACTCAGCCGCGAAGCGATCTCATGGGTACCTACGACGGTCTCATACGGCATTAGAAGAGCACCCCGCTAGACAGCGGCATATCGCCCGCGGCCGCGCGCGCCTGGTTGACGAGCTCGGTGTCGTACCGATCGATTTGGACCGGAACAATGTAGGGCGACGAGAGCGTCTTGAGACGTACGTAGCCTCGATCCTCTGATGAAAGGATCGCGTCAGCGAACGACCCAAAGTCGTAGAACTGCCCCAGCTCACGCAACTCCTTGGTGTTGTTGAGGTGGGCCACGACCCAGTTGGCGGTATTCGCCTTGACCTGGTGGGCCACGCCCGAAACCTCTTGCGTGGCATACGTCATACCGAGGTTGAGCTTGCTCGCCTCCTTCGCAAGTTTGACCCACACATCTGCGTCATCCTTGTAGCGATCACTTGCGAATAGGTTGTGCGCTTCCTCAAGCATCACCTGGATTGGTGGCGGTTTGACGTCGGAGCCCGAGGTGAACACCTCCGTCTGCTTCGCAAGAATGCGGCGAACGATATTCTCGCTCAGAACGCGGGTAATGACCGGAGTACCGACGTGAAGGTCCACGATGACGATGCGGCCCTGGATCAGCTCGGCGTAGATTTCTTCCGCCGGGTCGCGCTGGGTGTCCGGGTTATGGAACTCCTTGAGCTCGATTAGATTTCGCCAACCTCGGACACGGCCCGACGAGCCCGATGTCGAGCCGGTGTAGATAGGCTCCGTCGATTGCCAGCGGATGTCGTCGCAGAACTCATCGGCCTTCGTGTTCCCGGCTTCGCGGAGCACGATGATGGCGTCGATCACCGGTCGGATGTTGTCGGTCTTGATGCTCCAAAGCCGTCCAGCCGCCTTGAAGGGGTCGTGCCCGATTTCTGCAGCGATGTCAGTACGCAAGTCCTTATCCATGCTGATGAGCACGGAGTAGGGGAAGTTGGTTCCAGCGTTGAACTTCGGCGCCGGGAAGGCGGCGCGGAGCAGGCATCCGTAGAGCAGCAGTCGGCCGCGCTGGGCGCGCGCAGTTTGGGAGTAGTCGTTCTTGACATCGCCGAACTGGGTCGAGGCGAAGTCTTTGACGTACCCGGAAGATCCGTCAGACCTGAGTTTGTCGGCAATGAGACCCTGTACGGCGTCGATCTGCTCGGGGTCGAAGAAGTTGATGCCGAGTGGGCGGACGTGGGCCTGAGTATTGTCAGCGCCGAACTTGAAGATGCGGACGTGTTGCTCCCCGATCGCGGCGATCTCGGTCCCATCCTGGGAGTTCGCATTAGCGTACTCGCCCTGCGGATCGAAGATGACCTGGCCGATGGGGGCCTCGCCGACAGCACGACGATTCTCGGACACCATGAACGTTCGCGCGATGATGGTCTTCGCCGTGTTCGACTTGCCCATGCGGGTCATGCCAAGAAGGGCGGTCTTATTGCCGATGAAGTCGTGGATGTTGACCTCGACCGCGGCATCTGCCTGCTTAGAAGCCTTTGCGCGCCTTCTGGTTGCGGAGTAGCGAACAGCACCGATGCGCACCCGCTTCACATCACGACCGGTCGGCTTGAGGTAGGAGGTGATCGTTGATAGCCCCTCGCCTACGGGCTTGAGGACCCGATAGGTCGAGGTGGCATAGAAGTTGTCTACGTCTGCGCCAAATTCCAGGAGCTTCTGTCCGTCGACGTCGTCCTCGTAGAAGGTGCCCAGAATCTTGCACTTCAGACCTGTGAAGGAGACCCGGTTCCGCGTGAACGGATCCATCTCGACATCGAGAATTGCAGACGGCGACGGATCCTGTTTGCTGGACAGCGCCGCCCGGAGTGACTCTTCGCGGACCGCGTGGAGGTCGGCCTCCATGCTGAGTGGGGCGGTGCCTTCGACCCGAAGTAGTAGCACCTCGTCGTCATCGACCTGCGGCGTGTTGATGTCCTGGGCAGTCGCGAGGAGATACGAAAACTGCGGGATACCGCCCGCAATGAACTTCCAGCGGTCGTGGGTTAGCACGATCGCCTCGCTGTAGTCGAGGCGGTAGATGGCCCCAATTCTGGTCGATCGGTCATCGGCCAGCAGCTGAGCCTGTAGCAGGGAGCCAGCACCAACGCCGGGAATCAACTCGGTCATGTGTCCTCACGGAACGGAGTGAACGGTGACAGAGACGAGAGTGCCACAGCTCACCGACAACAAGGAAGGGATTTCGGCGGTGGACCGTGGGTCGGCCACTCCGACTGACGTTCTGCTGGAACATATTTCAACTGCATCCCCCCGATTTGGCGTGAGCCAGCATGACGTTGCCAGGTAAGGTCCCCTTCGATTGTGGGAGCTGGCTAGGTGAGTTGATAGATGTCAGTCGCTATCGGGTTGTGGGAGTTCGATCTCGATGCCACCCTCGGGAGTCGGGGCGGGATGGTTGAATCCCCCCCCCCGGTTTTGATGCACACCGGTTTATCTGTCTCCAGCCGGTTGCTCGGCGTGGAGTGCATAGTAGTCGGCTTCGTACTCGACCGGTGGTATGCGGCCGAGCCGGTGCATGAGCCGGGACTGGTTGAACCATCGGACCCAGTCGGCGGTGAGCAACTCGACGTCGGCGAGCCGGTGCAGCGGGCCGCGCCGAAACGGTGAATCATCGTGGACCGCTTCGGTCTTGTAGAGCCCAATCGTGGTCTCCGCCAGCGCATTATCGTATGCGTCGCCCACCGATCCGATCGACGCGACCATGCCCGAGAGCAACAGCGTTTCCCCGAGCCGCAGCGACGTGTATTGCGACCCCGCGTCGGAATGGTGAATGGTGTTGCCCGCCAACGGATGTCCTTCCCGATGCCGTAACGCCGCGGCCTGACGAATCGCGGAGTTGACGAACGCGGCTTGTTTGCTGGTCGAACATTCCCAGCCCAGGATCCGCCCGGCGTAGGCGTCGATCACGAACGCTGTGTAGACGAACATTCCCGTGGCCAGCCGAACGTAGGTGAAATCGGCGACGAGCAGCATGTTCGGTGCCGGAACCTGGAACTGGCGATCGACCAGGTCCGGTGCCCGCGAGGCGGCAGGATCCGGTTCGGTGGTGCGGATCTTCTTGCGCCGCACCACCCCTTTCCAGCCGTTGGCCCGCATGAGCCGTTCTACGGTGCATCGGGCGACCGGGATCTTCTGCCGTTGCAGGTGCGCCCACATCTTCTCGGCCCCGTACAACGACTCCGGCGCGCGGCGGCCCTGTTCGTCGGGTTCGTAGTAGCCGGCCAGGATCTCGGTGACCGTGGTGTCCCACAATGCCCGTTTCGACGGTGCTCGTCGCGCCCAGGCGTGGAAGGTTCTCGGGGCGATCTTGACGCCGTGCGCGGTCAGCGCACGGCAGATCGGAGCGACCCCGAACCGAGCCTTGTGCTCGGCGATGAACGCGCAGATTACCGGTGTCGCGGGTCGCTCTCCCGCGCAAAGAAACTCGTTGCGGCCTTGAGGATTTCGATGGTCTGTTCCAGCTCGGCGATCTTGCGTTTCTGCTCGCGGATCACCCGTGCCGACTCGGTCGTCGTCCCTTCGGCCTCACCCGCGTCGACCCCGGCCTGCCTGATCCATTTCCGCAGCGTCTCGGCGGTCATACCCAGCCGGGCCGAGACCGCCTTGATCGCGGCCCACTCACTGTCGTAGTCGTCGCGGTGATCGACGACCAGCCGGACCGCCTTGGCCCTGGTCGCTTCGTCGTACTTCGCAGGCATGATGCGCCCATCCTTCCCAAGAAAGAAGATGAGCACCAAACCCGGGGCGATTCAGGTCGCTGCGGTATCGGGTCGGGTATGGCGTGGTGGGCTGAGTTTGTTTGGGATAGAGCAGGTCCTGGATCCGAGGATCGAAATGGTCGAAAGCCGCCTCGGTATAGGGCTGGCCGAGGTCGGCGTGGTGGGCGATTCGCGGGCCGCGCTCGGGGAGGTCGGCCAGCAGCAGCCGTTCAGTGACAGCGTCTGCGGTGCCTGCTGCCAATAGTGCCCAGACGGGCCCCGCCGGGCCGTCGGGATAGGCTAGGTCGCGCGCGGTGGTCGCGATCACCAAGCCGGGAGAAGAACCGCCGAGCGCGCGCCGCAGAGCGGCCCGTAGCCCGGTCTCACGGCGGGTTGAGTGCAGAGAGAACAGCAGTATTCCAAAGCTGTCGGTCGGGAAGCGCTGGTAGTCAGAGAGTTTGGCGGTGGTCTTCAACGACTCGGTGCCTGTGTCGTATTCGAGGAAGAACCGAACTGGGCGGCCGTTCTGTTTCCAGCATCCGTAGCCGTCGGGATGGAGTTGATCATCACCGGAGTAGTTCGTCCAGAACATATCGGCGCACTGGCGTTCCGACCACCAAAGCGTCAATCCTTCCACCGGATTCGCGGTCCCCAGCGCATGGTGGACAGGGTTGCGAAGGGCGGCCAGAGTGCAGAAGAAGCCGTTGACACCGAGGCGGTGGCCGAGCATTGGTGAGCAGGCCAGTCGGTCCAGCCCCGGAGCGTGCACGGCTGGGGTGGGTGGTTTCTGGGCGCGTTGGGCGGCGATGAGGCGTGCGCCGGGGTAGCCGAGGGCGTGGCGGGTTTGGCTGGTGCCGCCGCCGTAGAGGGACTCACGGAAAGCGAAAAGCATGCCCATCTCGCGGAGTTTGCGCAGGCGGTCCTGCGCGTGGCGGACCGAGGCGAATTCGAGGGCGGCGATCTGGTCGGTGGTGAGCACTCTGTGTTCGGCAAGAAGACCGAGAAGCCGTCGGTCACGGTCGAGGAGGCGGAACCAGGGACCCGCGTCCGGATGCCCACCGCGGTGCAGGCAGCGTCCGCCGCGCGGCCCTACGGGGAATAGGAATGAGTATTGATATTCATTCTGGATTTCGCCCCCGTACTTCGAATGTGTGCCCGACCGGCCCGGATGCCGTTGACGTGTTCGGCGTTTGGGTTGGCGGCTATAGGACGCCGAGCATCCGCCGCCCCATCCGCGCCACCAAACGCCATCCCATCCGCAGACGCACTGTCGTCATGGCCATTCATCGGGCATCACCGCCGACCGGTTGCCGTGCACCGACCACCCGGATCAGGATGTCCGGCCCGTCAACCAACACCGCGCGGTTCGTACGCTGGTCCGTCAGGTCCATCATCTCATTTGGCTATAACACCTGTTTTTAGCCTTTTTGCATGCCCGCGGAGCCTAATCCGTCCCCTTGCCACTGACATCATCAACACCTTGATCGTTTAGCCTCGATCCACCGATTGGGTTTCTGGGTTGTTCGCGCGCCAGGTCGGCATCTGTCCCCCGAGGGGGTTCTCACACTGTTGGAAAACGAAGTCGCCAGTGACGATTTCGACATCGTTTTGGCGGATATCGATCAG